>JBMTER010000021.1:0-14225 GCA_049433345.1 Gaiellales bacterium
GCGACGGGGACGGCGGACGGAGCGGTCGACAGCACCGCGATGCGGGTGCCGACGTCGACGGTCTCGCCCTCGGCGACGAGGATCTCGATGACGACGCCGGCTGCGGGCGACGGCACCTCCGTGTCGACCTTGTCGGTCGAGATCTCGACGATCGTCTCGTCGGACCGCACGCTGTCGCCGACCTGCTTCAGCCAGCGGCTGATCGTGCCCTCCGTCACGCTCGACCCCATCTGGGGCATGACCACATCGACGTTGCTCGCGACCGCCATCGCGCGACCTCCTGGGGGTCCTGCGGCTTCCGGGGATACCCTAGCGCTCCTTCGCCCGGGTCGCGGCTTGCGGCCGATCGCCCCGCCCGCCGCGAAAGGGGGGTTCGTGCCCCCCGCCGCCGAACTCCGCGCGGTGTCGAAGCGCTTCGGCTCCTTCGTCGCCCTCGACTCGATCGATCTCGCCGGCTCCGCCGGGGAGATCCGCGGCTTCCTCGGCCCCAACGGGGCGGGCAAGACGACGGCGATGCGGATCCTCGTCGGCCTGCTGCGCGCCGATGACGGCGCGGTCTCCCTGCTCGGCGGCGATCCGTGGAGCCAGCCCGGGGTCCGCGCCGAGCTCGGGTTCCTGCCCTCCGATCCGGGCCTCTACGGCCGCATGCGCGGCCGCGACCTGCTCGACCACTTCGCCGCCCTGTCGGGTCGCCCGCCCGTGCTGCGCGAGGCGGCCTGCGCCCACCTGCGCATGACGGACGCGGACCTGGCACGCCCCGTGCGCGCCTACTCGAAGGGGATGCGCCAGAAGCTCGGCGTCCTGCAGGCCGTCCAGCACGATCCGCGGCTCCTGATCCTCGACGAGCCCGGCGAGGGACTCGATCCGCTGGTCATGAGCGGCCTGATCGCGCTGCTGCGCGACCGCCGCGACGCGGGGCGGGCGATCCTCTTCTCGAGCCACGTCCTGGCCGAGGTCGAGGCGCTCTGCGACGCGGTCACCATGATCCGCGACGGGCGCATCGTCGGGGCGGGCGCGATCGGCGAGATCGCCCCGCGACGCGCGCGACGCGTGGTCGTCGAGGTCGACGACGACACGAGCGCGATCGAGCTTCCGGGCTGCGAGCTCGTCGACCGGGCGGGCACGCGCGCGACGTTCGCGCACCACGGCGCGATCGGGCCGCTGCTCGCGGCCCTCGCCGAGCTCGATCCGCGCGACGTGCGCATCCAGGAGGCGTCGCTCGACGAGGTCTTCATGGAGTACTACGGCGAGGCGATGCGGTGAGCGGCCCCCTGATCCGCCGTCTGGTCGGCGAGCAGCGCGTGCGGCTGCCGCTGGAGGTCCTGCTGATCGCCGCCTGGGGCTTCCTGCTCGTCGCGGTGTTCGCGACGAGCGAGGTGTTCACGGCGCAGCTCGAGGCACAGGCGAACGAGTTCGGCGACCTGCTCGACCTGGTCGGCATCGACCCGCTGGCGCAGTGGGCCTCGGTCGGGTTCGAGCATCCGATCTTCCTGCTCGGAGGCGGCCTCTTCAGCGTCGGCCTCGGGGTGCGCGCGATCGCGGGCGAGCTCGAGGCGGGCTCCCTCGCCCTCGCGCTGGCCCGCCCGCTGGCCCGACGGTCGTGGTTCCTCTCGCACCTCGCGGTGCTGGTGCCCGGCTGCCTGATGCTCGGCGAGGCCTACGCGATCGGCTGCCTGCTCGCGATCGGGGCGACCGACCCGATCGGCGAGATCGAGCCGTGGACGATGCTCGTGGCCGGCGCCCAGGGCGGGCTGCTCCTGCTCGCCCTCGGCGCGCTCGGGTTCCTGTTCTCCGCGTTCGCGTCGGAGCGCGGCCGCGCGCTCGCCTGGTCCGTCGGCGTGATCGTCGTCCTCTACGCCGCCAGCTTCCTCCTGCCCCTGTGGGAGCCGGTCGCGCCGCTCGCGCAGGCGACGCCGTTCGCCTTCTTCGATCCGGCGCCGCTCCTGCAGCGCGGCGAGATCGCCTGGGGCGACGTGGCGGTTCTGGCGCTGTTCGCGGTCGTGCCGCTCAGCGTGGCTGGCGTGCGCTTCGCACGGCGGGACCTCGCGGGCGGCTGACGTCGGGCACGCGCACGGGTCCGCGGCGCAGGCGCGGCCGGCCCGGGCCGGGTCGCCACGGCCGGCGGCCGCCGGCCGCCGCCACCACCGCCGGCGTCGGCGCCGCCCGCCTCGTCCTCGCCACCCAGCATCAGCCAGGCGACGAAGCCGAACACGGCCAGGCCGAGCACCGTGTGCGCCGCGCCGAACAGGACCATCACCCACGTCTGCATGGACGTAGCGTGTGCCGGACCGACGGCGAAGTCAAGCGGGGCTGCGGGCATCCCGCGTACGCTGCCCCGTGATGGATAAGGACGACAAGCGCCGCGTCCTCGGCGACGCGATCATCCTCTGCGGGCGCTGCGGGTTCGCGAAGCGCTACATGGAGCTCGAGGGGCCGCCGGACCTCGCGGTCTGCCCCGACTGCGGCGGCGACATGATCACCGGCTGCCCGTCCTGCCGGGCGCCGCTGCGCTCGATCATGCAGGTCGACTGCCGCGTCTGCGGGACGGGCCTGCGCGACGCCGAGGCCTTCGGCGTGCCGATCCGGCGCAAGGCCGAGCCGCCCGACAAGGGCCCGGTGCAGCTGCCCGAGTAGGGCTACGCGGAGGGCTCGACGTCGCCCGTGCCGATGCGGCCGAGCGCGGACGAGTCCTCGTCGCCGTGGCCGGCCGCGATCAGCGCGTCCTGCCAGGCGGCGATCAGCCGCGTCAGGCGCAGGTCGAGGCCGAGCTGCTCGCCCTCGGCGATCGCGATGCCGAGGTCCTTGCGGTGCAGCACGGTGCGGAAGCCCGGGTCGTAGGTGCGGCTGATGTACTTCGGTGCGCGGTTGCGGAGGATCCACGAGTCGGCGGCGCCCCCCGCGAGCGCCTCGACGAGCGCCTCGAGCGGGAGGCCGGCGCGCTCCGCGTAGGCGAGTCCCTCCCCGACGGAGGCGTAGGTGCCGCTGATGATGATCTGGTTGACGGCCTTGGCGGCCTGGCCCGCGCCGGTGGGCCCGAGGTGGGTGATCGTCTTGCAGAACGCCTCGAGCACGGGCCGGGCGACCGCGACCGCCGCCTCGGAGCCGCCCACGAAGGCGGTGCAGGTGCCGTTGCGCGCGCCCTCGGCGCCGCCCGAGAGCGGCGCGTCGCCGACCTCGCAGCCCCGCGCGGCGAGCGCCTCGGCGATCCGCGTCTCCGTGCTCGGCGCGACGGTCGAGCAGTCGAGCAGGAGAGCGCCCGCGCGCATCCCCGCGGCCGCGCCCTCGTCGCCGAGCACGACGGCCTCGAGGTCGGGCGAGTCGGAGACGCAGGTGACGACGACGTCGGCGTCCGCGGCGCAGTCGGCCGGGGTCGCGGCGCGGCGCGCGCCGCGGGCCACGAGGTCGTCGGCCTTGGCCGCAGTGCGATTCCAGACGGCGACGTCGTGCCCGGCGTCGAGCAGGTGGCCGGCCATCGGACCGCCCATCGTGCCGAGGCCGACGCAGGCGACGCGGCTCATGCGCGGATCTCCGAGAAGTGGATGACGGTGACGAGGTCGTCCTCCCGCACCTCGCGGTTGTAGAGCCGGCGCAGGAAGTCGGCGAACTCGTCGAGGGTCCTGAGCTGCGGGTTCTCGTGCTGGATCTCGCGCGGCGAGACGTCGCCGAGCGGCTTCACCTCGACCTTGTCGACGACGGCGTCGAAGACGCGCTCGCGGGGGCCGAAGCGCTGCCCGACGAGGACGGCGACGATCATGCCCTTCTCGTACTTGCCGCTCTTGTCGCCGAGCCGGATCGTGACCGTCTTGCGGCGGCTCTTGATCTGCTCGGTCACGAGCGGGCTGTAGAACTGCAGCGCGTGCACGCGGGGCATCGTACCCGCCGGCCGCCCTGATCGCCGGCTCAGCCCCGGGGGCTAGACTTCCGCCGATGCGCCGGGTCTTCCTCGCGGTCGCGGCCACGATGTTCGTGGACGCGCTCCTCTACCTGGCGATCGTCCCGCTGCTGCCGTGGTACGCGGACCGCTTCGACCTGACGAAGTTCGGGGCGGCCGTGCTGCTGGCGGGCTATCCGATCGCGTTCCTCGTGACGGTCACGCCGGCCGGGTGGCTGGCCGGCCGGCTCGGCCCGCGTCGCGTGGTGATCGCCGGCAGCGGCTTCTTCCTCGCGGCGACCGTGCTGTTCGCGTGGGCGCCGAGCGGCGAGGCGCTGATCGCGGCGCGCCTCCTGCAGGGGATCGGCGGCGGCGTCGGCTGGGCGGCGGCGATGGCCTGGCTGACGGGCAACACGCCGCCCGAGCGGCGCGCGCGCGCCGTCGGCGCGATCTCCGGCGTCAACGCGGCCGGCGCCGTGGCCGGCCCCATGCTCGGCGCGCTGGCCGACGTGGTGTCGCCGCTGGTGGCGTTCTCGATCGCCGGCGTGCTCGGGGCGGGGGCGCTCGTGCTCGCCGTGATCGCGCCGGCGGGCGCGCGGATGCCGCACGACCCGCCGCTGCACCGCACCGTCGGGCGCCTGCTCCGGCACCCGCTGGTGCTGGCGTCGCTCGCCTTCGCGCTGGCGGACGCGGTGGGCATCGCAGCCGTCGACCTGCTGGCGCCGCTGGCGCTCGGCGAGGCGGGGGTCAGCTCGACGGCGATCGGAATCGCGATCGGGGCGGGTGCCGCGCTCGGCATCGGCGCGGCGTGGCTGGCGGGCCGCGTCGGCGAGCGGGTCGGGTCGTTCCGGGTCGCGATGGTCGGCGGGATCGGGCTGGGTGTGATCCCGCTGGTCCTGATCGCGCCGCTGCCGACCTGGGGGGTCCTGGCGGTGCTCGTGGCGATCGGGCCGTTCTTCCCGATCCTGATGACCGGGATGTTCCCGCTGATCGCGCACGCCGCGGACGACCTCGGCCTGTCGCACGGCACCGGCAGCGCGCTCGCGAACATGGTCTGGTCGGGAGGCTTCGCGGTGACGCCGCTGGTGGTGGCGCCGATCGCGGTGGCGTTCGGCGATCCGGTCGCGTACGCCCTCGCGGGGGTCGCGGTGGCCGTACTGCTGGGCGCCGCGGTGATCCTGCGGGAACGCGCCCGCAGCGCCGGCCTCGCGCACTGAGCAGGGCCGGCGAGGCCGCATGCCGGAAGGGATCCGGCAGGAAATCTGGCACTCTCGGACTGAGATTGCCAGTTCCCGCTTGCGCGTATGCGGCACCTGCCGTACCCTGCGCTCTGGCACTCACGCCTAGAGAGTGCCAACGCCTTCCACCACCCCAACCCCTGACCTGGAGGTCCCCATGAACCTCAAGCCCCTTGGCGACCGCATCGTCGCCGAAGTGCTGGAGGAGGAGCAGACGACCGCGAGCGGCATCGTGCTCCCCGACACCGCGCAGGAGAAGCCCCAGCGCGCGAAGGTGCTGGCCGTCGGCACCGGCCACTACGAGTTCGGCCACCACGTGCCCCTCGAGGTCGCGGTCGGCGACGAGATCCTGTTCTCGAAGTACGGCGGCACCGAGGTCAAGGAGGGCGGCCGGGACTACCTGATCCTGCGCGAGTCCGACGTCCTCGCCGTCATCGGCAAGCCCGCCAAGGGCAAGAAGTAACCATCCTCCCCTTTCCTGACTGAGGTACATCAGACATGGCACACAAGGAACTCCGCTTCAACGAGGACGCGCGGCGCTCCCTGCAGCGCGGCGTGGACACCCTCGCCGACGCCGTCAAGGTGACGCTCGGCCCCAAGGGCCGCAACGTGGTGCTCGACAAGAAGTTCGGCGCCCCGACGATCACCAACGACGGCGTCTCCATCGCCCGCGAGATCGAGCTCGAGGATCCGTTCGAGAACCAGGGCGCGCAGCTCGTGCGCGAGGTCGCCACGGCGACCAACGACGTCGCCGGTGACGGCACGACGACCGCGACCGTGCTCGCCCAGGCGATCGTCCGCGAGGGCCTGCGCAACGTCACGGCCGGCGCGAACCCGATGGGCCTCAAGCGCGGCATCGAGAACGCCGTCGAGCAGGCCGTCGCCAACATCAAGGCGCAGTCGAAGGAGGTGTCCGGCAAGGAGGACATCGCCCGCGTCGCCACGATCTCGGCGCGCGACCGCGAGATCGGCGACGTCATCGCCGACGCGATCGAGAAGGTCGGCAAGGACGGCGTCGTCAACGTCGAGGACGGCCAGACGTTCGGCCTGGACCTCGAGTTCACCGAGGGCATGCAGTTCGAGAAGGGCTACATCTCCCCGTACATGATCACGGACTCCGACCGCATGGAGGCCGTCCTCGAGGATCCGTACATCCTCATCGCCAACCAGAAGATCGGCGCGGTCAAGGACGTCCTGCCGATCCTCGAGCAGGTCATCCAGAGCGGCAAGCCGCTGCTGATCATCGCCGAGGACCTCGAGGGCGAGGCCCTGGCCACGATCGTCGTCAACAAGCTCCGCGGCACCTTCTCGGTCGTCGCGGTCAAGGCCCCGGGCTTCGGCGACCGCCGCAAGCGCATGCTCGAGGACATCGCGATCCTCACGGGCGGCGAGGTGATCACCGAGGAGATGGGCCTCAAGCTCGAGAACACCGCGGTGGCCCAGCTCGGCCGCGCGCGCCGCATCGTCGTCGACAAGGATCACACCACGATCATCGACGGCGCCGGCAAGGGCGACGACATCAAGGCCCGCATCAAGCAGATCAAGTCGGAGATCGAGAACTCGGACTCCGATTTCGACCGCGAGAAGCTGCAGGAGCGGCTGGCGAAGCTGTCCGGCGGCGTCGCGGTGGTCAAGGTCGGCGCGGCCACCGAGACCGAGATGAAGGAGAAGAAGCACCGCGTCGAGGACGCGCTGCAGGCCACCCGCGCGGCCCTCGAGGAGGGCATCGTGCCGGGCGGCGGCGTCGCGCTCCTGACCGCGGCGACGAAGCTCAAGATCGACGAGTCGCACCATGACGAGGCGACCGGCCAGAAGATCATCAAGCGGGCGCTCGAGGAGCCGATCCGCCAGCTCGCGGTCAACGCGGGCCTGGAGGGCTCGGTCGTCGTGTCCGACATCCGCGCGGCGAAGGCCGGCTTCGGCCTCAACGTCGACACGGGCGCGATGGTCGACCTGGTCAAGGAGGGCATCATCGATCCCGCGATGGTGACCCGCTCGGCGCTGCAGAACGCCGCGTCGATCGCGAAGAACATCCTCACGACGGAGTGCATCGTCGTCGAGGCGCCCGAGAAGCCCGCCGCCGGTGGCGGCGGCATGCCCGACATGGGCGGCATGGGCGGCATGATGTAGGAACCCGGCTCGGGCCATCGGCCCGGACCGACCGCTCGACCCGAGGGGTCCCGGCTGCGGCCGGGGCCCCTCGCGCGTTGCGGGGCCCGCGCGGGAATCCCCCGCCCGTGGGCGTCGTTGTCCCCTGCGTCGCCCCGACCGAGGAGAACCCCATGGCCGACTGCACGATCCGCATCAAGAAGAACGGCTCCGCGATGGTGTCGGGCTCGTTCGTGATCGAGGACGTCAACGGCGATCCGTACACGATCGAGGGCGAGGCGTTCCTGTGCCGCTGCGGCGCCACGCAGACGAAGCCGTTCTGCGACGGCTCGCACAAGGCCGCCGGCTTCGAGTCGGCGCCGACCGTCGGCGACTAGCGCCGACCGCTCCAGACCACGAAGGGCAGGCGCTCGTCGAGCAGGCCGGCGAGCGCCCAGTCCGCCTCCGTCCGCGTCTCGGCGGGCCCCACGCGGTGGCCGTGGCGCGCGAGCCACGACGCCTGCGCCTCGATCCGCTCCGTCTCGACGCCCGCCAGAGCGGCGGCGCGCGCGAGCTGCCCGAAGTCGACGTCGGCCGTGAGATCCTGCGTGCCCGGCGCCTGCAGCGGATCGCCGCCCGGCTGGCCGCCGATGTACGTGCGCACGGGCGGCCGGCGCCCGTCGTGCACCTCCTCCCCCTCGCCGCCGTAGTCGACCAGCAGGAGCCGCCCCCGCTCGACGCCGCCGGCGAGCGCCTGCACGAGGGCATCGAGCGCGGGCCGCACGGCGTAGCGGGCGCCCGTCCGCGGCGCGGGCACGGACGCCTCCAGCAGGCGCAGCAGCCCCGGATCGGCGGGTGCCACCGCCTCGACGAGGCGCCCGTCGGGCGTCGCGTCGACGAGCACCTCGTCGGGCCACGCGAGCAGCCGCACCGGTAGCGCGTCGAGGACCTCGTTGGCGTACAGGAAGCCGGGCGCGGGCACCAGCTCGCCCGGATGGGCGACCCAGCGCGCGGGGATCCCCGCGAGCGCGTCGCGCTGCCGCTCGACGAGCCCGCGGCTGCGCTCGACGAGGACGAGCTCGAACGGCAGGCCCGCGTCGGCGAGCCGCTCCGCGACCCGGCGCGCGAGGCCACCCGTGCCGGGGCCGGCCTCGGTCACGCGGAAGCCCGCGGGCCGGCCCAGCCCCTCCCAGGTCGCGACGGCCTCGGCGGCGACCGCGTCGGCGAACGCCGGATGCGCCATCGCGGAGGTCGCGAAGTGCCCGCCCTGGCCGATCCCGGGCCCGCGGGCGTAGAAGCCCGCCTCCGGGTCGAACAGCGCGGCCTCCATGTACTGCGCGTAGGTGATCGGGCCGTCGGCGCGGATGCGCCCGACGAGGCGCTCGCGCAGCGAGCTCACGGGGCGCGCAGGAGCTCGCGGGTCAGGCAGGTCGGCCCGCCGTCGCCCTTCAGGGACACCTCGGCGCCCTCGTAGACGTGCACCTCCACGCCCGCGGCCTCCATGGCGCGGCGGATCCTGGGGTTGCCGTCCAGCGCGACGACGACGCCGGGACGCACCGCGAGGATGTTGCACCCCATCGTCAGGTACTCGTCGGGGTCGAGCGGCAGGACGCGGATGCCGCGTTCGGCGAGTTCCTGCATCAGCGTGACGGGGGCCAGGGGCTCGAACACCACGGCGAGGTCGTGCGCCACGGGCGAGATGAAGCTCATCAGGTGCAGCACGTGCGCCGGCCCCTGGTCGTGCGGCAGGTCGAAGCGCACGGTGCGCGCCCCCTCGGCGGCGAGGATCTCGTCGAGCTGGCGGTGCGCCTCCGCGTTCGTGCGGTAGCCGCGCGCCACCGCGAGGGTGGACTCGTCGAGCCAGACCATGTCGCCGCCGTCGGCCGTGGCGGTGCCGGTCAGGCGGCCGATCACGGGCACACCCGCGGCCTCGAGGTCCGGCACCATCGCCTCGCCCTCGCCGACGCGAGCCGGCTTCGCCGACTGCAGCACGATCGCGCCGCGCCCCGACATCCAGACCGGGTCGCAGACGTAGACGGCGTCCACCATGCCCTCCACGGGATCGGCGACGACGACCTCGCAGCCGAGGCCGGCCAGGAGCTCGCCGAAGGCCTCATGCTCGGCCGTCAGGCGCGCCGGATCGGGCGCCCGCCACTGGGCCGCGGCGAAGTCACCGGTCGTCGCGGGCCGTCGGATCAGGACGCGGCGCAGGGGCTCGACCATCGAGCGCACGCCGCAGGCGGGGGCGTCGGGCATGCGCCGCAGGGTAGCCGCTCAGGGGGTGTAGACGCCGGCGCCCAGCACGAGCACGCCGGCCACCACCATCGAGACCGGCAGGGCGATGCGCAGGACGCGGCCGAGACGCGGCCGCACGGCGACGTGGAGGGCGACGAGCCACAGCACGACGAACACCCCCATCCCGTAGCGCGGCAGGGCCACGTAGGTGCCGGCGAAGACGGGCAGGGCGATCGCCAGCGACCCGTACAGGAGGTACTCGGGCGGCAGCCGACGCCGCACCCAGCCCTCGATCAGGACGAGCGCCCACAGCATCGCGCAGGCCGTGTCGACGACGTACCCGATCCGGCCGGGGTCGTGCGCGGCGACGTAGAGGCCGTTGAGCACCGCGAGCGGCATCGCGAGCACCAGCAGCAGGTTGGCGCCGCGACCCCATCCCGCCGACTGGGCCGACTGCGTGGCGAAGGGGTCGCCGGTGCGGTAGTAGAGGTAGGCGCCGAAGGCCACGTACGCGATCGGCAAGAGCGCGACGGGCGCGACGCGCACGAGGAAGCCCGCGCTCAGGCGCCGGCCTCGGTCGCGCCAGAGCCGCAGGACGAGCGCGGGCACGAGCATGATCCCCGTGGGTCGGGTCAGCACCACGAGGACGCCGGCCAGGCAGGCTCCTGCGAACCGACGCGCCTCGAGCAGCGCGAAGGAGGCGACCGTCAGGAGCAGGTAGAGGCTCTCGGTGTAGGCGGACGAGAAGACGAACGCGACGGGGAAGAACGCCGTCAGCCAGACCACGGTGCGGGCCGCGCGCTCCCCGGAGCGGCGCGCCACGAGCCGGTGCAGGAGGACCAGCGCGGCGAGGAAGCAGGCCGTCGAGATGAGCACGCCCGCGAGCAGGTACGAGATGTCCGCGAGGCGCGCGAGGGCGCGCATCATGAGGGGGTAGAGCGGCGAGAAGGCGACGCCGTTGCCGTGCGCCACGGTCGGGTCGTAGCCGTAGTCGGCGATGCGCTGGTACCAGATGCCGTCCCACGCCCCGAGCGGCGCCAGCAGCGCCTCGCCGGGCGATTGCCCCGGCTCGCGCCGGACCAGCCCGATGGTGCCCGCGATCGCGAACGCCAGCAGGCGCGACAGGACCCCGACGGCGAGCGGGTAGCGCCAGCCCGCGAGTCGCGCCGGACGGACCTGCGCGGCGGGGACGGCGGCGGCGGCCATGGCGGCCTAGGTCGCCTCGGGCTTCCTCGCGACGACCGTGAAGATGTCGCCGAGCGAGACCCCGACCGTGCGCTCGGCGAGGCCGGCGCGCGCGAGCAGGCCGGCGGCGAGGCGGCCGGCCCGCGGCGAGTAGGCGTCGACGCGCGAGGCCAGGTACGTCAGCCGCACGCGTCGCACGTGCGTCACGACCTCGCAGATCTGGAAGCCCTCCCGGCGCAGCATCTCGCAGAGGGTGCGCCGGGAGAAGTAGACGAGGTGCATCTGCATGTACCACGGCCAGCGCCGCCCCGCGACGCGCGCGAACAGGGCGTCGACGTCCATCGTCGAGACGGCGAAGACGCCGCCCGGCCGCAGCGCGGCGTGGATCGCGCGGACGTCGAGGGCGGGGTCGGGCAGGTGCTCGATCACGTCCCAGAGCGTGATCACGTCGTAGCCGCCCTCGGGCAGGGGCGCGTCCTCGACGGCGCCGCAGTGCACGGAGCCCGCGATGCGCTCGCGCGCGATCTCGGACGCCCAGCGCGACGGCTCGACGCCCGCGACCTCGAAGCCGGCGGCCTCGGCGAGGGTGAGGAACGTGCCGACGTGGCAGCCGACGTCGAGCAGCCGGCCGGAGCGGCGATAGCGGCGGACGAGCTCGAGGCTCTCGGCGAACGTCTCGAGGCGACCCTGCTCCTCCTCGATGTACTCGCGATCCTCGACGTCGCCGTAGTTCTCGACGACCGCCTCGTGATGGGGGCGCGGGTTCATGTAGACGAGGCCGCAGGAGCGGCACTCGACGATGCGGCCGTGCTCGCCGAAGGCGCTCGACGTGCACGTGTAGTGCACGCGCGGATCGGCGACGCGGGTGCCCATCGTGTCCTCGACCTTGACCCGGTAGTCGTCGGCGCCGCACAGCGGGCAGCGCACCGCGACCTGCGCCTTCGGGCGCGGATCGGCGGCGTGGGTCTCGCGATCGGTCTTCTCGGCGGTCATGCGGGGGTCCTCGGGTCTAGCGGCCGAAGCGGGCCTCGGAGATCGGGGGGGCGAAGGGACCGGCGAGCCGGTTGAGGCGGCCGGGGCGGGCGATCAGGCGCCCCGCGGCCCACCAGGCGAACACGGCGACCGCGATGCCGACGAGGATATCGGAAACGTAGTGGTCGCCGAAGTAGACGATCGTGAACCACATCGCGACGGGGTAGATGCACATCACGTAGCCGAAGCGCCGCCGCCAGGCCAGCGCGAAGATCGCCACCAGGGTCGAGTAGGCGGTGTGGAGCGACGGCACGGCCGCGTACGGGTTGGGCAGCACGAGGCCCTCGATGAACGACTTGCCGGCCTGCACGGGCGCCGCGTCGGCCTGCACGTAGCCGATCTTGACCAGCTCCGGCAGGAGCCCGAGCTGGCTGGCCGCCCAGGGCGGCGCGGCCGGGTAGACGAGGAAGATGAGCGCGCCGATAAACGAGCCGCCGACGATCGTCAGGAGCGCGCGGTAGTAGAGCGCGCGGTTCTCGAGCCAGATCAGGAACATCAGCGTCGGCGGCACGATGAAGTGCGCGCGGTTGAGCAGGCCGAGGGCGTGGTCGTACCACTGCACGGTGCCGCTCCACAGCCATTGCTGCACGACGACGGGCGGGATGTTGCCGAGGAAGACGATGCGGTCGAAGTCGAGGTGCGGCATGTAGTACGGCTCGGGGCGCAGGAGGTGCGCGACGCCGCGCAGGTGCTCGTACAGGTAGATGCCGATGATCAGCGGCAGGAAGTCGCGGATGTAGCCCTTCCAGATGCCGAGCGCGATCGCCGGCACGAGCAGGATCAGGAAGTAGCGGTCCGGCGACAGGAAGACGCCGCGCAGCAGGATCATCCCGCCGAGCCCGACGACGTAGGCGAGCGCCAGCACGAGCACGCGCTCGCGGGTCCAGAGCGGGCCCGGGACGGGGAGCACGGCGGCGCCGGCCTTGGACGGGGAATCGGTCGACGCCATCGGCTCGTTACCCCATAGGGTACGTCCCCTGTCCGCTCCGCTGCGAAGCACCCGTCGAGATGCCCGCCTCCGCCACCGCCTCCGCGCTCGACCCGGGCGCGCAGATCGAAGCCCTGCGCTCCGGCGCGGGCGTGTGCGCGCCCGCCGGCGGCGTCGGCGAGGTCGAGGGCCCGGACGCGGCGGCGCTGCTGCAGAACGTCCTCTCCCAGGATCTGGCGGGGATGGCGGACGGCGCCGCGCGACGCGCGCTCCTGTTGACGCCGAAGGCGAGGGTGGTCGCGGACCTGCGCGTCCTGCGGCGCGACGCGGACCGCTACCTGCTCCTCACCGAGCCGACGGCCGCCGACGCGCTCGCCGGTCAGTTGACGCGTTTCCGGCTGTCGATGC
This sequence comes from Gaiellales bacterium, assembly GCA_049433345.1. Taxonomy (GTDB): domain Bacteria; phylum Actinomycetota; class Thermoleophilia; order Gaiellales; family F1-60-MAGs149; genus F1-60-MAGs149. Next base: position 12,986 of record JBMTER010000021.1, read on the forward strand.
GGGCCGAGATCCGCACCACGGGCCACTGGGCGCTGGTCAGCGTGGTCGGTCCGGCGGCGCCGCGCATCGAGCTGCCGGGCGAGCGGCTCGTCGGCGACCTGGGCGACCTGCCCCGCATCGACCTCCTCACGCCCACGATCGGGCTGGCCGGCTCGCTGGCGGCGGCGGAGCGCGCCGGCGCGGCACGGGTCGACGAGGAGGCGCTCGAGGCGCTGCGGGTCGAGGCGGGCGCGGTCCGGCTCGGCCGCGACGTCGATGAGCGGTGGATGCCCGCCGAGGTCGGTCTCGTCGACGCGGCCGTCTCGTTCGACAAGGGCTGCTTCATCGGGCAGGAGCCGGTCACGCGGCTGCATCGGCGCGGCCATGCCAACCGCGGGCCCGTGCGGCTCGCGCTGGAGCGCCCGGTCGACCCGGGCACGGCGCTCGTGCAGGGCGACCGCGAGGTCGGGACCGTCACCTCGCTGGCCGGCCCGCCGTGGCTCGACGGGGTGCGGGCGATCGCGAGCGCCCGCCTCGACCTCGACCCGTCCGCGCCGCTCGTCGCCGGCGCCGTGCCGGCCCGCGCGCTCGCGTAGCGGCCGGCCTGCAGCCGCACCGCGGCCGGCCCGCGCTCCGCGGCGCTCCCGGCTGGCAGCGTGGGGTGCGCACCCCGACGAGGAGCGAGCAGCATGGACGAGACGTCGCCCTTCACGGCGCGCATGCGCGCGCTGATCGAGCACGAGCCGGCCGGTGACGGCCGCGTCCGCAACCACCTGTCGGTGACCGGGTCGCCGGCGGCGATGCGGGCCTTCATCGCCGACTGCCGCACCGACGGCGGCGCACGCGTCCTGTCCCTGGGCGGCTCGACGATGCCGATCCGCTGGGAGCGCCACGCGCGGCGCTCGGCGACGGGCAGCTGGCTGCGGGTCGAACCGGGCCGCGAACCCGAGGGCGGCTCGGCGCAGACCGAGACGGCCAAGGCCGAGTTCGCGTTCGGGTCGGACGAGCCGCTCGACACGGCGCTCGCCGAGACGAGCCGCCACCACCCCGAGCTCGAGTTCCGCTACGCCGGCCTGCGTCGCCATCGCCTGCGCGACGACGTCGCCAAGGGCGGGCTGTGGCGCGACGGCGAGCGGCTGGCGGCGACCTCCGAGCCGGCCGCCACCCACGATGAGGAGGGCGAGCAGATGGCGACCCTCGTGCAGCACGTGGAGGCGCTCGAGGCGCCCTAGGCGCGCGGAAGACGCGAAGGGCCCCGGCC
>JBMTER010000022.1:0-13970 GCA_049433345.1 Gaiellales bacterium
GCCGCGACGCGCGCTTCGCGCGCTCCGCCGCGGCCGCGTTGTGGGGCATCCTCGCGCTCGTGATCGTGGCGGACGCGATCTTCGTCTACGCGATCATCACGCACGACTTCTCGTTCGAGGTCGTGGCGGCCAGCACGTCGCGCTCGTTGCCGTGGGTCTACCTGATCACGTCGGCGTGGGCCTCGCAGGCCGGGTCGCTGCTCCTGTGGATCACGATCCTGATCGCCTTCTCGCTGATCGCGCTGCGCGCGACACGTGCCGGTCTCGGGGAGTTGAGGCCGTGGCTGATCGCGATCCTCGGCACGATCGCGGGCTTCTTCCTGCTCCTGCTCGTGGTGCCCGCGAGTCCGTTCGCGACGCAGATCGCGCCGCTCGACGGCAACGGGCTCAATCCCGCGCTCCAGAACCCCTACATGGCCACGCATCCGCCGGCCCTCTACCTCGGCTACGTCGGCCTCGCGATCCCGTTCGCGCTCGCGATGGCGGCGATGCTCGCCGGCCGCGTCGACGCCCGCTGGGTCGTCGCATCGCGCCGCTGGACGCTGGTGGCGTGGGGCTTCCTCGGCGTCGGCATGCTGCTCGGCTCGCACTGGGCCTACACGGAGGTCGGCTGGGGCGGCTTCTGGGCCTGGGACCCGGTCGAGAACGCCGCGCTGATGCCGTGGCTCGTCGCCACCGCCTTCCTGCACAGCGTGATCGTGCAGGAGAAGAAGGGGATGCTGAAGGTCTGGAACATCGCCCTGATCGCGGGCGCCTTCGCGCTGTCGATCTTCGGGACGTTCCTGACCCGCTCGGGGATCCTCTCGTCCGTCCACGCCTTCGTCGAGAGCGACATCGGCTGGTACTTCATCGTCGCCCTGATCGCGATCTGCGGCGGCTCGTTCGCGATCATCCTCTGGCGGCTGCCGATCCTGCGCGCCGACCAGCGCATCGAGAGCGTCGCCAGCCGCGAGGCCACGTTCCTGTTCAACAACCTGCTGCTCGTCGGCATGGCCTTCGCGGTGTTGTGGGGCGTACTGTTCCCGCTCCTGACGGAGGCCGTGGGGCGTGTCCGCGAGACGGTCTCGTCGCCGTTCTTCGAGTTCTTCGCGATCGCGTTCGGCATCCCGCTGCTGCTGCTGATGGGCATCGGTCCCCTGATCGCCTGGCGGCGCGCCTCGCTGGCCCAGCTCAAGCGGTCCTTCCTGTGGCCGCTGATCGCGGGGCTCGCGGCCGGTGCGGCGATGCTCGCCCTCGGGCTGGGCTCGTCGTGGGCGAGCGTGGCCGCGGGGTCGGTGTGCGCCTTCACGACCGCCACGATCGTCAGCGAGTTCGCGCGCGGCACGCGCGCTCGCCACGCGATCAACGGCGAGGGCTGGCTGACCGCGTTCGGCCGGCTGATCGGCAAGAACCGGCGCCGGTACGGCGGCTACGTCGTGCACCTCGGCATCATCGTGTTCGTGATCGGCGCGATCGGCTCGTCGGCGTTCGAGACGCGCGCCGAGGGCCTGCTGCTGCCCGGCCAGACGCTGGCGGTCGGCGACGCCACACTCACCTTCCGCGGCGTCGCCGAGTCGGAGGGCCCGAACTACACGCAGCGCGCCGCCGTCCTCGAGGCGACGCTCGGCGGCACCTCGATCGGGGCGCTCGAGCCGGCACGGCGCTCGTACCCGCGCGAGCAGACGACCTCCAACGAGGTCGCCGTCCACACGACCCTCGCGGGCGGCGACCTGTTCGTCATCCTCGACGGCATCCGCGGCGACGGCGCCGTCCAGATCAAGGCCTTCTTCAAGCCGCTGGTGGTGCTGATCTGGCTGTCGGGCTTCGTCTTCGCGCTCGGCGTGGTGATCTGCGTGTGGCCCGACGCGGGCGAGCGGCGCCGCATCCGCCGGCGCTATGCCGAGGAGCCGCTGGCGGGCGAGGGACCGGCGTGATCGACTACCTCGTCTTGGCCGTGCTCGCCGTGGCGGTCGTGATCCTCGTCGCCTGGCCGCTGTTGCGTCCCGCGACGGAGCGGGATCGGCTCGACGCCACCAGCGAGGCGCAGCGTCGCCGGCTCGCCCTGCGCGAGGAGCGCGACCTCGCCCTCGAGGCCCTCAGGGAGCTCGAGGTCGACCACGCCACGCACCACATCGGCGATCAGGACTACGCCGAACTGGTCGCGCGCGAGCGCGCTCGGGCCGCGGAGGCGATCCGCGCCCTCGACGAGGAGCTGGGCACGGGCCCCGGCGGCGCCCGCTAGGCTCGGGACGGTGAGCGTCCCCGTCCGCATGGAGTCCCACGGCGCCCTGCGCGTCGTGGCCCTCAACGATCCGCCGACCCGCAACGCGCTCGGGCCGCTCGCCGCCGAGCGGCTCGCCGACGAGCTCGCCGCGGCCGCCGACGACGCGACCGTGCGGCTCGTCATGCTGGCGGGCGACGGCGGGATCTTCTCGTCGGGAGCCGCGATCCGCGCCTGGGAGGCCGCGGACGCGACGGGAGAGACCCTGACCGACGTCGGCACGGAGCTGTGCGAGCTGATCGAGCGACTGCCGGTGCCCGTCATCGCGGCCCTGCCCGGCCACGCCGTCGGCGGAGGCGCCGAGCTCGCGCTTGCGGCCGACTGGCGGATCGCCGACCCGGCGGCCGAGCTGCGCTTCGTGCACACGGGGTTCGGCCTGATCCCGGGCTTCGGCGGGCTCGCCCGGCTCGAGCTGCTGGTGGGGCGCGGGCGCGCGCTCGAGCTGCTCGCGACGCGGGCGCGGGTGACGGCCGAGGAGGCCGTCCGGATCGGCCTCGTCGACGCCGTCGTGCCGGCCGCCGACCAGGTCGCCTGGTGCGTCGCGCGGGCGGAGGCGATGGCGGATTCGGAGCGCGCTGCGATCGCAGCGCTCAAGCAGGCGCTCTGGACGGGCGACGAGCGCTCGGCGTTCCTGCACGTCTGGCCGGACCGGCAGCTGCCCGACCGGCTCGGGTCCTAGGCGCCGCGTCGGCTACCCTGAGGGACAACCGCGAAAGGAAGCGCATGAGCGCAGTCACCAAGGAGCAGGTCCTCGACGCCCTCAACCAGGTCGAGGATCCCGAGCTGATGATGGGCATCGTCGACATCGGCCTCGTCTACGAGGTCGAGGTGGACGAGGCGGGCAACGTCAAGGCCACCTATTCGCTGACCTCGATGGGGTGCCCGGCCGGGCCGCACATCGCCGCCGAGATCGAGCGTGCGATGCGCGAGATCCCCGGCGTCGGCGAGGTCGAGGCCGATCTCGTCTGGTCGCCGCCGTGGACCCCCGACCGGATGTCCGAGGACGCGAAGTTCGCGCTCGGCTTCTAGCCGGGCGGGACAGGGCCCGGGGCAGCGGGCGCGTGCGGCGAGGCGCCTAGGCCTCGTCGGCGACGGCGACGGCGTCCTCGACGACCGTCTCCTCGACGACGACGGTCTCCTCGGCCTGCGTGGCCTCGGCGGACGCCATCGTCTGCTCCTCGCCCTCGTCGCGCCGGCGATCCGGGCGGCCGCCACCGCGGGCGCGCTCGAGCTTCGGCATCACGAACGGGAGCAGGCCCATCTCGCGGGCGCGCTTGATCTCGCGCGCGGCCAGCGCCTGCTGGCGCCTGGAGAGGCCCGTCATGCGGCGCGAGCGGATCTTGCCGCGGTCCGACAGGAAGCGCTTCAGGCCCTCGACGTTGGTGTAGCGGATCTGGTCGTCCGAGATCTGGACGCGCTTGCGCTTCTTCAGAGGAGCGGTGGTCCGCTTGCGTCGAGCCTGCTGTGCCACGTGCTTCGAACTCCCGGTCGGGACAAGGACCGCGGGAGCATACAGGACCTCGCCGGCTGGGCGCTTCAGGTGCGCGTCGCGGCGTCGCGGGCCTCGACGGCGAGCCGGTCCGCCCGCTCGTTGAGCTCGATGCCCGCATGGCCCTTGACGCGCTCGAAGCGCACCGCGTGCGCGTCGACCGCGACGAGCAGCTGCTGCCACAGGTCCTGGTTCTCGACGGGCTTCTTCGCCGAGGTCCTCCAGCCGTTCCGCTGCCACTTGTCGAGCCAGCCCGCGGTGAACGCCTTCTCCACGTAGGAGGCGTCCGTGACGATCACGACGCGGGAGGGGCGGGTCAGCGCTCCGAGTCCGCCGATCACGGCGCTCAGCTCCATGCGGTTGTTCGTCGTGTGCGGATCGCCGCCGGAGACCTCGCGCTCGTGGTCCCGCCAGCGCAGGATCGCGGCCCAGCCGCCCGGGCCGGGATTGCCCGAGCAGGCGCCGTCCGTCCAGATCTCGACCTCGTCCTCCGCCGCGGGCATGCGGCCAAGGGTAGGGGGTACGCTCTCGGGCGTGGAGGCGCCCACCCTGGCCGAGCTGCAGGCCCTCGTCGACGACGACGGCATCGTGCTCGGCGCGGCGCCCGCGGAGCCGTACGCCGAGGCCGAGGCGGCGCGCGGACCGTGATCAGCGCGATCCTGCCGGTCTGGGAGCCGGCCACGGAGCGCCCCGAGGGTCCCGTCGGGCGCCTGCCCCGCTACGCGTGGGGCGAGCCGTACGCGACCCTGCGCGTGGCGCTCGGCCGCGTCCGCGACCACCTCAGGGCGGCGGGGCACCGCAGCGTCGTCCACGTCGACGCCAACCACCACGTCGACCGCGAGGGCGCGCGCCGCGCCGGGCTCACCTTCACGGGCAAGAGCACGATGGCGATCGCGCCCGGCCTCGGCACCTTCATCGCCATCGGCACGCTGATCACCGACGCCGAGATCGTCCACGAGCCGCCCGCTCCGGTCCGCCAGGGCTGCGGGGAGTGCACCCTCTGCATCGACGCCTGCCCGACGGGCGCCCTCGACGAGCCGTACGTGCTCGACGCGGAGGCCTGCGTGTCGTACTGGACGCAGAGCCGTCGCGACGTGCCCGCCGTGATCGCCGAGGGTTTCGGGGACATGGTCTACGGCTGCGACGTCTGCCAGGACGTCTGCCCGTACAACGCCGGGCCGATCGAGCGCCGCGCCGGCCGCGAGCCGTCGGATGCGGGTTGGGTGCGGCTGGACGCCTGGCTGGAGGCCTCCGAGGGGGAGCTCGTCGAGCGCCACGCGCGCCTCTACGTGCCCGACCTCGACGGGCGCTACCTGAAGCGCAACGCCCTGATCGCGCTCGGCAACGGCCCCGAGGAGCACCGCGAGCTGGCGCGGCCGTTCGCGGACGGGGAGGATCCGATCCTCGGACCGGCGGGGCGCAGGGCGCTCGGCTGACCCGGACGACCGGCTAGCGGCGCCGCGGGGACGCCGAGCGCTTCGCGCCCCGGACGTCCTTCAGGACCTGGCCGGCGCGGCGGGCGATGCGGGCCCTGAGCGCGGCCGGCTCGACGAGGATGGCGTGGCCGCGGTACTTGATCACCTCGTCCTCGAGCCAGCGCTCCGAGTCGTACGTGACGGTGGCGAGGATCGCCCCGTCGCGCAGCTGGGAGGCGTCGTCGCGCTCCTCGAGCTCGCGCAGCGCCACCACGGGCGAGAACCAGACGCTGACGGAGCCCTTCTTGCCGGTCACGTCGCGCTGCTCGGCGATGTTGGTGAGGCCCTCGCGCGGCTCGAAGCCGTCCTTCAGGCGCTCGGCCGACTCGATCCGGTCGATCCGGAAGGTGCGCTCGCCCTCGGCGCCCGTATCCCAGGCCTCGAGGTACCAGTCCGAGTTGACGCCGCGCAGGCGGTACGGCTCGATCACGCGCTCGGTGATCTCGTTGGAGGTGCGCGACAGGTAGCGGATCCGCACGAGCCGATGGCGCTCGATCGCCCACGAGATCTCGCCGATCACGTCCTCGGGGGCGCCGACGCCGACCGTGGTCGAGGGCTGGCCGCCGGGGACGCCGCCGCCGCAGGCGATCTCGATCTTCTCGCGCACGCTGGCCAGCGGCGAGTTGGTCTGCCCCGCGATCTGCGGGCCGACGAGGTCGAGCGCCATCAGGATCGCCTTGGCCTCGAGCGGGGACAGGCGCGCGGGGCGCCGGAAGTCCTCGCCGTAGAGCTCCTTCTGCACGTTGACCATGCCGTGCTCGTCGAGCTCGGCGTAGACGGCGTAGCAGCCGCCGCCGAAGTTGACGAGGTTGAGCAGGTTGATCTGCTCGACCAGCTCCGCGTCGTCGATCAGGTAGCGCTCCTGCAGCACGGCGGCGGGAATGCCGCCGGCCTGGTCGGTGCCGCAGGTCTCGAGCAGGTCGGCGAGCAGGGCCTGCAGCACCGCGAAGCGCTCGGGCGCGACGGGGTTGGCGGGGCGCGCGGGCGGCGGCTCGGCGTCGGTCACGATCCGCTTCGGCGGGCTCATCGCCGGCATCTCCCCGGTGTGCGCGGCCTTGACGTCCTCGAGCGCCCGCACGACGGCGTCGACGACCTCGGGCGGGTCGAGCGGCAGCACCTGGCCGCCGAGGCCGAGGATCCACTCGACGAGGCGGTCGATGTCGGAGTAGGCGGTCTCGAAGGTGGCGGAGCGGTCCTCGTGCGTCCTGACCTCGCCGTGCTTGTTGTAGAGCCGTTCGACGAGCCAGGCCGCGCTCGGCGCGACCGAGAGGACGGCCTCCCCGACGGGGTCCTCGAGCGCCCACGGGGCGCGATCGCGGTAGTCGGCCGGATCGAAGTCGGCGGGGCGTCGGAAGTCGCGCTCCTTGCGCGTGTGGAAGCGCATGTCGCCCCGGATGCGCGAGACCCGGAAGTTGCGGATCGCGTCGCGCTCGTGGTCGTGGCCGACGAGGTACCAGTGCGAGTCGGCGAAGTAGAGGCCGTAGGGATCGACGGTGCGCGTCTTCTCCTTGCCGGTGCTGATCGCGAAGTACGGGAAGACGATCGTCTTCTGCTTCGAGATCGCGCCCTCGAGCTTGGCCAGGCGCGCGGCGATCTCCGGCGAGTGGCCGCCGCCCGAGAGGTCGAGCGAGACGCCGGCGGCGGGGGAGCGCTCGAGCACGTCGGGGCGGCCGAGCGCGAGGTTCTGCAGCGCGAGGCGCAGGGGCGCCGCGTACGCGAACTGGCCCTCGAGCAGGAACAGGCTGGTGTTGAGGGCCGCCAGTTCGCGGTCGGTCAGGTGCAGCGGCGGCAGGAAGTAGTTCTCGCGCGTGAGGGTGTAGAGCTCCTCACCGGTGAACTCGTCGCGGTTCGACGTGATCGGCACGCCGAGCGCGAGCAGCTCGGCGCGATCGGCGTAGAAGCGCCGCGCGAACGCCTCGTCGGACATGTCGTAGTAGCCCTCGACGGCGTTCTTGGCGTCGCGGGCCGTGATCGGCCGCTTCTCGGCCATGATGTAGGCGACGAGGGAAAGCTGCCGGATCAGCTTGTCGGCGTCATGGCTCATGCCGCGCCCGGTGCTTCGCTCCAACCCATGCGAGGCAGCATACGCACATCGCGTGGGCTTCGCGCAAGCGTTCAGAGGGCTTTCCGGAGTCCGTCACGGGTCCGTCCGACGGCCCGACTATGGCCTGTCCGGTTGGTAGCCTCGGGCGGTGGCCCGCGTCGTCGCGCACCTCGACCTCGACGCCTTCTACGCGGCCGTCGAGGTCCTCGAGCGACCCGAGCTGCGGGGCCTGCCGCTGGTGGTCGGCGGCGATCCCCTCGGGCGCGGTGTGGTGGCGACGGCCTCCTACGAGGCGCGCGCCTTCGGGGTGCGCTCGGCGATGAGCGCGGCCGAGGCGCTGCGTCGCTGCCCGGAGGCCGTCTTCGTGCGGCCCGACCACGCGCGCTACCGGCGCCACTCCGATGGCGTCTGGGCGCTGGTGCGGGGCGCCGTGGGGGTGGTGGAGCAGGTCGGCATCGACGAGGGCTACCTGGACCTGGCGGGCGTGGCGGCCACGGCGGGCGAGGCTCGCCGGCTGCTCGGGCGCCTGCAGCAGCGGATCCTGGACGAGACCGGCCTCGCCGCGTCATTCGGCTGCGGCACCGGCAAGACGGTGGCCAAGGTGGCCTCCGACCGCGACAAGCCGCACGGCCTGGTGGTCGTGCCGGCTGGGCGCGAGGAGGAGTTCCTGGCGCCGCTGCCCCTGCGCGCCCTGCCCGGTATCGGGCCGAAGGCGGACGAGCGGCTGCGCCTCGCCGGCCTCGAGCGGGTCGGCCAGCTCGCCGACCTCGCCGACCCGGACCTGCGCCTGCTGTTGCCCGGTTCGGTCGGGCGTGAGCTGCGCGAGCGCGCCCGCGGCATCGACCCACGGCCCGTCCTCGCGGAGGCCGGCCCGTCCGTCTCGATCGGCTCCGAGGAGACCTTCGACCACGACATCGCCGATCCGGAGATCCTCGCCGGGCACGCCGCCCGCTTCGCGGGGGAGGTCGCGGAGCGCCTGCGCGCCGAGGGTCGAGTGGCGCGCACCGTCACCGTCAAGCTGCGCTACCCCGACTTCCGGATCCTGTCCCGTGCCCGTTCCGCATCCCAGCCGACGGCCGACCCCGCGGAGATCGCCCGGCTCGCCGAGGTCGCGCTGCAGCGCGCCCTGCGCGATCGGCCGCCGCCGGTGCGGCTGCTCGGCGTCGCCGTCTCACGGCTCGTCGAGGGCGAGCAGCTGCGGCTCGGCCTCGACGGCGCGGGCTGAGGGGCGGCCCCGGAAACGGCGAAGGCCCCGGGCGGATACCCGGGGCCCTCGGCCGAATCCGTCGTGCGCGGGCGCGCTACGCGTTGAGCGCGTGCTCCTCGAGGTGCGAGTGCGACGGGCAGTACTCGCGGCCGGGCAGCGGCGTGCGCTGGCACGGCTTGCCCTTGCGGGTGGTGGCGCGGCAGGGGGCGATGACGCCCTCGCCCTGGCGCTCCAGCTCCTCGCGGATGAACTCCTGCGCGAGGCCGATGTAGCGCTCGCACGTGTAGTACACGCGGGCCTGCTCGGTGATCGGGAAGTAGTACCGGATCTCCTGGAAGAGGCTGCGCGCGGGCTTGGGGAAGTAGCGCGGGTCGCGGGCGAGGCGCTCGATGGTGCTCTCGCAGGCGGTCAGGATGCGGCGGCGGGCCTCGGGCACCGAGATGGTGTCGGGGGAGGGGTCGACGGCGTCCTTGACCTCGAGGAAGATCTGTCGGCTGAAGCGGAACATTGCGTGGTGTCTCCGGACGTGCGTGGTTGCGGGGCGCGACGTGCTACGCGCCGGGTGGGGGAAGCGGGGCGCTCCGCAGGGCGGACCTGCTAAGCGCGCGAGCCGCAGTGTATCGCTGATACATGCGCCGCACAAGCCATTGTGCGGAATCGCACGAACGCGCCTGCGGCTAGGGCGCGACCTCGCGCGCGTAGGCCTCGGGATAGCCCTGCGTGCGGATGATCACGGCGGCATCCTCGGCCTCGTCCTGCGTCGCGTACGGGCCCGAGTAGACGGCCCAGTAGCCCGGATTCAGGGATGCGTAGGCGGACGAGTCGAGGACCCCGGTCTGCAGCACCCCGGCCGCCGCGGCCTCGTCGGCGATGACGCGGGCGTCGAGCTCGGAGAACCGCCCCTGCTCCTTCGAGGCGATGATCACCGCCCACGCGGTCAGGTCCAGCGGCCAGTCGCCCGTCGGCGTCGTACCGGTGTCCGTCATCACCGTGTCGGTGATGACGGTGTCCGTCGGCACGGTGTCGGTCGGCATCGTGTCCGTCGCGACCGTATCCGTCGTCGCGGTGGCGGTGGTCTGCGCCGCACCGTCGTCGCCCGGCTCGCGCAGCGCCAGCCAGGACAGGCCGACGCCGACCAGCACCAGCACCACCGCGGCCACCACGAGCGCCGTCGAGCCGCGCTCCGCCAGGGCCGAGCCGCCGCCGGGCGGCGGCGGGATCTCGTCGACGGTCAGGCGCTCGCCGCACTCGAGGCAGTAGCGCTGGTCGGCGCGGACGGGCGACAGGCAGGCCGGGCAGCGCCGCACGTCGGCGGCCGGCAGCGGCGCCTCGAAGGGGGGCGCGGGCGTCCCGTCGAGGGTCGGCTGGTCGTCGTCGGTCATCGCGTGGGGGTCCCGCAGTAGGCGCAGAAGTTCGCGTCCGCGGGGATCGCGCCCGTGCACGTCGGACAGCGCGCCGCCGTGACGGCGACCGTGCCCGGCGGCAGCGTCTGCCGCCCGGGGGCCGCATGGATCGCGAGCACGCCGTCGATGTCCTGCGCGCGCCGCTCGACCTGCACGGCCTCGGCCGCCTTCAGGCGCAGCAGGTTGAGGTTGAAGTGATCGCGCCGCGCCATCTCGATCAGAAGGCCGCCGAGGTCGCCGCGCAGCTCCAGGTAGCGGCGTGCGAGCCCGGCGCGCTCCGAGCGCAGCTCGCCGACCAGCTTGCGCGCCTCACCCGGATCGCCTGTGTGCGGCGCGGCCACGGGGCGGCCCTCGGCGTCACGCACGCCGCTCGCGGCCACCGTCACGACGACCTCGCCGGCCGGCGCGTCGGGGCCGCCCGGAGACAGGCGGACGCGGTCGCGGAAGGCTCCCATCGCGGCTGAGTATACGGCGGCGGCCGTGCCGATCCTGTTGCGGAGCGGTGACGGCCGGCTGCCGACCCGATGGCGTCGACGGCCCGGGTGCGGCACGATTCGGGCCTCACGGACGGAAGGGCACGGCATGGGCATTGCGGTCGGGATCGTCGGGTTGGGCACGATGGGCGCGGGCATCGCGCAGGTCTGCCTCGAGGCCGGCCACGCGGTGATCGGCGTCGACGGGTCGCCCGAGGCGCGCGCGCGCGGCCTCGAGACGGTCGATCGCGGCCTCGCACGCCGCGTCGACAAGGGACAGCTCGAGGCGGCCGATCGCGACGCGGCGCTCGCACGACTCGCCACGGCCGACGCGGTCGCCGGGCTCGCCGACTGCGACCTCGTCGTCGAGGCGATCGCCGAGCTGCCGGACGCCAAACACGCGCTGTTCCGGGAGCTCGCCTCCGTCACGCGACCCGACGCGATCCTCGCCACCAACACCTCCGCGATCTCCGTGACGGGCATCGCGAAGGCGAGCGGCCGCCCCGAACGCGTCGTGGGCCTGCACTTCTTCAACCCCGCTCCCGTCATGCCGCTCGTCGAGGTCGTGCGCACCCCGCTGGTCGAGGAGGCGGCGTACGCCGCCGCGCTCGACTTCGCCGAGGGCCTCGGCAAGGAGGCGGTGCCGTGCCCGGACACGCCGGGCTTCATCGTCAACCGCATCCTCGTGCCGATGCTCAACGACGCCGTTCGCGCACTCGCCGAGACCGGCGTCGAGCCGGCCGACATGGACCGGGCCCTGCGGGCCGGCGCGGGCTGGCCGATGGGCCCTCTGGCCCTGATCGACCTGATCGGCGTCGACGTGCAGGTGCATGCCTCCGAGGCGATCGCCGCCGGGCTCGACGACCCGGCCTACGCGCCGCATCCCCGGCTGCTCGAGATGCTCGCCGACGGCCGTCTCGGCCGCAAGGCCGGCCGCGGCTTCCACGACTATCCGCGCCCCTAACGGAACCCTCACACCCCGCGGCCGGCGTGCGCGCATAATGCGGGACGTGCGCGCGCTCCTCGTCGCAGTCGGCCTGCTGCTCGTCGCCGCCCCGGCCGCACTCGCCTCGCACACGTTCGAGGTGCCGAAGGCCAGGGGCGACCTCGTCGTCCGCGCCGACCGGACGGTCGCCGGTGTCCTGATGGTCGGCTGGATCGGCCGGGGAGCCCGTATCGTCGTGCCCAAGGGGGCGACGGGGATCAGCTGCGTCGACGGGCGCCTGCTGCAGCGCTGCGTCCGGATCAAGCGCGGCACCCGCGTCGACGTGTGGCGCGTGATCCGACCGGTCAAGTTGTGGCACGAGCAGGAGGGCGGTTTCGCCATCTCCATCCTGCGCGCGTCCGCGCTCCGCGACGTCGTCTTCATGGGCGCCGGCAGGGTGCGCCTGCGCGGCCACGGCAGCTACCGCACCGACGGGGCCGAACCCGTCTCGTATGCTGCTCGCGACCGCACGGTCTCCGTCATCCTCAAGCCCTAGGCGGCGCCCCCGTGGCCGAGCGCATTCTGATCGTCGAGGACGAGGTCAACATCGCCACCCCGGTGCGCACGTACCTCGAGCGCGCCGGTTTCGAGGCGGAGCACGTCACGCACGGGGAGGAGGCGCTGCGGCGGATGGAGGAGGCGCCCCCGAACCTCGTCGTCCTCGATCTCAACCTGCCCGACATCGACGGGCTCGAGGTGTGCCGGCGGATCCGCGCGACGTCGCAGGTGCCGATCATCATGGTCACGGCGCGCGACGACGACGTCGACAAGATCGTCGGCCTCGAGGTCGGTGCCGACGACTACCTGACGAAGCCGTTCAACGTGCGCGAGCTCGTCGCGCGCGTCAAGGCGATCCTGCGCCGCGCGCCCGCCCAGCCCGAGCCCGTCGGCGGCGTGCTCTCCCACGGCCGCGTCACGATCGATCGTGGCCGCCATGAGGTGACCGTCGGTGACGAGCACGTGCAGCTGGCGCCGAAGGAGTTCGACCTCCTCTGGACGCTGCTCGAAGAGCGCGGCCACGTTCTGACCCGCGACCAGCTGCTCGAGCGGGTCTGGGGCTACACCTTCGCGGGCGACACCCGCACCGTCGATGTGCACGTCCGCCAGTTGCGCCGCAAACTCGGCGACGATTGCCCCGTCGTGACGGTGTGGGGCGTCGGGTACAAGGTCGGGGACGATGCTGGCGCTGCGTAGCCTGCGCGCGCGCCTGCTGATCATCGGCGTCGTCCCGGTGGTCGTCGCCCTCGCCGTCACCGCCGTCCTGGCCGCCCGCTCCGTCGACCGCTTCGCGGACGAGCAGCAGGCCGTCAAGCGCGCCGAGCAGGTGCGCGCCCTGCGGGGCACGGCCCAGGCCCTCTCGAAGCTGTACAGCGACCGGCTCGGCGAGGCCTTCCGACTCGGCGAGCTCCGCGGCGTCAACCGCGACTACCTCGAGGAGGCCTACGGCGGCGATCTCTTCTATGTCGCCCTCGTGTCGTCGGGCAACCTGAACGCGGAGCGCCTCGGTCTCCGCGAGCTCGAGCTCAAGCTCGACGACCTGCCCGAACCGCTCGTCAGGCGCCTCGCCGCCGGTCGCAGCGTGGCGGTGCCGGCCGACGCCCTGCCGCCGGCCCTGCGGGGCGACGTGGCCGTGGCCCGGGGTATCTTCCCGACGGCGGACGCGGCGCCGCTCGGCCTGCTCGTCGTCGTGCAGCCGGCAGCGGAGGTGACGTCGCCGGTCAGTGCGCTGAGGCGCGCCCTGGTCCCGGCGTTCGCGATCGGCACCGGTGTCGCCATCCTGCTCGCGCTCCTGCTCGGCCTGCGGCTCGTGCGTCCGCTGCGGCGGCTCACCGCCGCCGCCCGCGCCGTCGCCCGCGGCGACGAGGAGGTCGAGCTCGACACGCAGCGGGCCGACGAGATCGGCATGGTCAACCGCGCCTTCGACGACATGACGCTCCGCCTCGCCGAGGCGCGCGACACCGAACGCCTCTTTCTGATGCGCGTCTCGCACGAGCTGCGTACGCCGCTGACCGCGATCCGCAGCCAGGTCGACGCGCTCGCCGATGGCATCTTCGACGACCCCGAGACGCAGGCCGCCGCGTACGCGGCGATCACCGCCGAGTCCGCGCGCCTGTCGCGGCTCGTCGGGGACCTGCTCGACCTCGCGCGCCTGCAGGCGCGCCGTTTCGGCCTGGAGGCCGACGAGGTCGACCTCAACGTCCTGCTCGACCAGGTCGTGACGGGCCAGGGCGGCGAGGCCCGTGAGCGCGGGATCGAGATGGCGCTGCAGGCCGGCCAGCTTCCCGTCGTGATCGGCGACGGAGATCGCATCCTGCAGATCGTCTCCAACCTCGTGCGCAATGCGGTCCGCTGGACGCCCGACGGGGGTCGCATCACCGTCTCGGCCCTGGCCGAGGCGGGTCGCGTATGGATCACCGTCGACGCCTCGGGGCCGGGGATCCCGCAGGACAGGCGCGGCACGATCTTCCAGGCCTTCTACTCGGAGGACGGCACGGGCACCGGCCTCGGCCTCGCGATCGCGCGCGAGCTGGCCCTCGCGATGGGCGGCAGCGTGGTCGTCGGTGACTCGCCGCACGGCGGCGCCCGCTTCGTGGTGGAACTCCCCTGCGTGATCGCGCGCAGTGGCTCGCCCGC
>JBMTER010000023.1:0-13868 GCA_049433345.1 Gaiellales bacterium
TCCACGGAGAGGCGCCAGCGCCACTTGACGGCCACCCACGAGGCGACGTAGGTGCATCGGTAGGCGGCGAATGGCGGCAGCCACGTCGCGGGGTCGCGATCGCTCTTCGCGCGGTTCGTGGAGGCGGTCACGGCGATCAGGGTGAGCGGGTAGCCGAGGTCGTTGGCGAAGCGCCGGCGCGTGTCGGCGTCCCAGCGTCGCGCACCCGAGCGCCACGCCTCGGCGAGCGGCACGAAGTGGTCGATGTCGAGGCGTCGGGCGCTGCGCACGAGCACGTCGTCGTAGGCCGACCACCAGCGCCCTCCGACGATCGTGCAGCGCCCGGTCACCCCGGGCGGGATACGGGCCTCGGCGAGCAGCACCTCGTCGCGGGCGTCGCAGCCATCGCCGTCCGCGTCGACCCAGTGGTCGAAGAGATCGCGGTCGTAGCCCGCTCCCTGCGGTGCGGCGGTGCGCAGGTCGCCGAGCAGCTGGCGCGCCGACACTGGCACTGCGCCGGCCGCGCCGGGCGCGGCGAGGACGAGGGCGATCAGGGCGAGCAGGGGCGTGAGGCGGCGCATCGACCCCCACATGGAACCACGTCAGCGAGCGGACGGCCGGAGTGCGGAGCCGACTGCCGCGAGGCGCGCGGGTACAGTCACCGGCGTGACGACGACCCGGGTGCTCGAGATCCGCCACGACGACGACCCGGCGGACGACCGCGTCCACGCGCACCTCGCGGCGGCCGGCTACGCGGTCGAGACGCTGCGCCCGTACGCCGGCGATCCGCTGCCCGACGTCGACGCCTCGGTGGCCGGCGCCGTCGTCCACGGCGGACCGTTCGCCGTCTACGAGGAGGAGCGCTTCCCGTTCCTCCGCGCGGAGCACCGCCTGATCCGCCAGTGCCTCGACCGCGACGTGGCGCTGCTCGGCATCTGCCAGGGCGCGCAGTCGATCGCGCGCGTGCTCGGCGCCCCGGTCGGCCCGCCCGACCACGGCCGCCACGAGTACGGCTTCTACGAGATCCGTCCCACCGCGGAGGGCGTGGACACGGGGTTCCTACCCGGTCCGCTGGTGGTCTGCCAGGCCCACTTCCACACCTTCGGGATCCCCGACGGCGGTGTGCGCCTCGCCGAGAGCGACGACTACCCCAACCAGGCCTTCCGGGTCGGGGAGCGCGTCTACGGACTGCAGTTCCACGCCGAGCAGACCCCCACGGGCTTCCGGCGCTGGAGCGACGCGCCTTGGACCGACCACGCCGCGCCCGGCGCGCAACCGCCCGCCGAGCAGGAGCGCCTGATGGTCGCGCACGACCCCGCGCAGGCCGCGTGGTACGCGGGCTTCCTGGCGGGGCTGTTCCCGCCTGTCGGCGCCTAGGCCGCCTCGTCGAGCGGCGCCCCGCCACAGCAGGGATCGATGTTGATCCCGCAGGTCGCGCACTGGACGTGGCCGTGCACCTCGACGGGCTGCGCGGTGCTGCCGCACATCGGGCAGCGGCTCGCGCAGGCTGCCCGCGCGGGCTCGTCCGGGGTCGCGTCGTCCACGATGTCGAGGGTACCGCGGCAGCCCCGGGAAGCCCGCAGGGGTGCACGTACTATGGGGGTGCATGGCGAGCCCGTCCCGACAGCCCCGCCGCCACCTGCGCTGGGGGCTGATCGGCGTCGGCCTGCTGGCCGTGATCGCCGCCCTCGGCGCCGGCACGTGGTTCGCGCTCGGAGCGATGGAGCCGGAGGAGGTCGAGGGCTCGGCCACGGTGGAGTTCACGCCGCCACCGGCCACCCTGACCGTCGAGGAGACGGATCCCGTCGCCCCGTGGCCGACCTACGGCTTCGACGATGCCCGCACCCGCTGGAACCCCGACCTCGAGCATCGGCCACCGTACACCGAACGCTGGAGGTTCCGGTCGCGGAGCCTGCTCGAGTTCCCGCCCGTGGTCGCGGACGGCCGCCTCTTCGTCGGCCAGCTGCGCGGCCGCTTCTACGCCGTCGACACGAGCACGGGCGGCACCATCTGGGAGAAGGACACCGGACACTGCTCGGCCGCCTCCCCCGCCTACGCCGATGGCGTCGTCTACGCCGCCTTCCTCGCCGACCACCCGTGCCCGAAGGGCGAGTTCCAGGACGGCGGCTTCGTCGTCGCCTGGGACGCCGCCTCCGGCGCCGAGCTGTGGCGCGTCGAGATGGCCCCCGTCGAGTCATCGCCGCTCGTGGTCGACGACACGGTCTACGTCGGGGCGTGGGACGCCAAGGTCTACGCCCTCGACGCGCGCACCGGCGTCGAGCGGTGGTCGACGGAGCTCGACGCGCAGATCGTGGCGTCCGCGACCCTGATCGCCCCGGAGCAGGCCGGCGACCGTGCCGCGATCACGATCGGCACGAACGGCGGCACCCTCTACGCGCTCGACGCCGAGACCGGCGCGATCAACTGGGAGGCGCGCTCGAACGACCACATCGGATCGGGCCGCGAGTACTTCTACGCCACGCCCACCGTCGCCTACGGGCGCGTCTACGTCGGCAACACCGACGGCTGGATGTACGCGTACGGCGCGCAGTCCGGCAACCTGCTGTGGGCCAAACAGGCCGGCTCGTACGTCTACACCGCGGCCGCCGTCGCCGACGAGGTCGTCTACATCGGCACCTACGACGGCTACGTGATCGCCTACGACGCCGCCACCGGCGCGGAGCGCTGGCGTGTCGAGATGCCCGGCGCCGTGCACGGCGCGCCCACCCTGATGGCGGGCCTGCTCTACGTGTCGACCTGCTCGGGCTGCGGCCAGAACGGCGTCCGCGAGTCGAAGCGCGGACCCGACGCGACGTACGCGATCGACGTCACGACGCGGGAGATCGTGTGGGAGTTCCCGGCGGGCAAGTACTCGCCGATCGTCGCCGACACCGAGCGCGTCTACCTGGTCGGCACCGGCGTCGTGTTCGGCCTCGACCCCTCGTAGGGCTCAGTCGATCGGACGCACCGGGCGCGTGCGCAGATCGGCGCGCTCCGCGACCACCCGGATCGCGAACGCGACGGCCACGCAGCCGAGCGAGGCGAGACCCCCGTTGACGCCGTCGAGCAGCACGAAGACGACGGCGCCGGCCACTGCCGCGATCGCGTACGGCGGACCCGGACGCATCACCGACGGCGTCTCGCGCAGGAGGACGGAGGCGGCGACGCCGCCGCCGATCGCCGCGAACGAGCCCACCAGGACGGCGGTCAGCGCGGGCAGGCCCGCATCGATCGCGTACTGGGCGCCGACCGCCGCGAACAGCCCGAGGGTGAGCGCATCGAGGACGAGCAGCGCGTACGCGAAGCGGGCGATCTCGCGGCCGAGCAGCAGGATCAGTCCGAGGGCGACGCCGACGGCGACGATGTACTCCCAGTGCCGCAGCGCCTCGGGCGGCGTGTTGCCGATCAGGACGTCACGGATGATGCCGCCGCCGAACCCGAGCGAGATCGCCAGCACGGCCATCCCCGCCACGTCCACCGCCGG
This sequence comes from Gaiellales bacterium, assembly GCA_049433345.1. Taxonomy (GTDB): domain Bacteria; phylum Actinomycetota; class Thermoleophilia; order Gaiellales; family F1-60-MAGs149; genus F1-60-MAGs149. The sequence continues at coordinate 3,464 of JBMTER010000023.1, forward strand.
CGAGTTCTGGCGCCCGAGCAGGGCCCCGCCGAGCGCGCCGACGAAGGTGGCCAGGATGCTCAGCCATGCGGGCGTCTCGGCGGCGAAGTCCGGAATGATCCCGAGCACGTCCTCCACCTCAGGGAGGATAGGGCGGCACGGGGTCGCGCCCGCCGTCATACTCCACCGCATGGATCGCCCCGACCTCGGGAACTGGATGCGGCCACCGCATCCCTTCTGGTCGTTCCGGCACGTGCGCGAGTTGATCCCGACGGCGCGCGTCCGGCACGGCCACCACGTCCGCACGCTGCCCTTCGAGCCCGCGGGCAGCCTGCTCGATCTGCGCTTCGACGCGAAGAGCCGCGGCGAGGTCGTGCTCGGCGAGTGGCTCGCGTCATCGCAGAGCGACGCGCTCGTGGTGGTGCGCGATGGCCGGGTCGCGCTCGAGTGGATGGCGCCCGGCATCCGCGACGACGAGCCGCATCTGATGTTCTCGGTCACGAAGTCGGTCACGGCGCTGCTCGCCGGTGCCCTCGTCGGCGCGGGTCTGCTCGACGTCGACGAGACGGTCGCACGCTACGTGCCGGAGGCGGCGGGCGGCGGGTTCGGCGATGCCACGGTCCGCCAGCTCTTGGACATGGAGGCCTCGTACGCGTTCGTCGAGGACTACTCCCCCGGCATCGACCTCACGCTGTACCGCAACGCGGCAGGCTGGTACCCCGCCCCGCCCGACCACATGGGGCTGCGCGAGTTCCTGACGACGCGGGCGAAGGATGGCGAGCACGGACGGCGCTTCCGCTACCTGTCACCCACCACCGACATGCTCGGCTGGGTCTGCGAGGCCGTGTCGGGCGAGCCGTGGGCCCGCGCCGTCTCCCACTACCTGTGGGTGCCGATGGGTGCGGAGGCGGACGGCGACATGACCCTCGACCGACTCGGCGCACCGCGCGCGGCCGGCGGCCTCAGCGCCACCGCGCGCGACATGGCCCGCCTCGGGATGATCGTCGCCGAGGGCGGCGCCGGCATCGTGCCGGCGGACTTCGTCGAGGACCTCACGACGGGCGGCGATCCCGAGCATTGGGCGATCGGCGACTACGCGGACTGGCTGCCGGGCGGCTGCTACCGCTCGTGCTGGTACCAGCCGCGCGTCGATCCGGGCTGCGTGATGGCCGTCGGCATCCACGGCCAGATGATCTACGTCGACCGGCCGCGCAACACCGTCGTGGTCAAGCAGTCCTCGTGGGACTCCCCCGACGAGAACGACCTCCACTCGGACAACGAGTACGCGGCGCGCGCGATCTGCCGGGCGCTGTCCGCGGGGGATCCGGCAGCCGTCGCCGTCTAGCCGCGACGGCCGACGCGCACCTTCTTGCCGACCCGGTAGACGGGGTTCGAGAAGGCGGAGACGCCGCCGGCCTTGAGGGCGCGGACGCGGAAGACGTCGCGACGGTCCTTGCCATGCCGCACGAAGACGACGCGCTTGCCGGTCTGCACGGACAGCCTGCCGTCGCGGAAGACCTGGAACGTGCCGGACGAGCCCGTGATCCTGAGGCGCAGCCAGCCGCCCTTGTGCTTCGCTGCGCTGATCCGCGGTGCGACCGGTGCGGGCCCGCTGGTCCCGCGGTCTGGGGCCGCGGCAGCGCCAGAGCTCTCGCCGCCGCCGTCGGCGGGCTCCGCGCCGGCCGCCGGCAACGCGGGCGCGTCCGCCGGATCGGCCGGCGGCGTCTGCGCCGGCAGGTCCGGCATCGGGGCGACGACGCCCGAGTCGATCCACGCGAGGCGGTTCGGCGAGCCGGCACCGGGGCTCGCGACCTTGTCCGCCGTGGCGTCGGCCACCACGCGCGCGCGCACGCCGGGCTCGGTCGCCGTCGGATCGCCCGACCACAGGCGCGCCGCGATGCCGGCGACGTGCGGCGCCGCCATCGACGTGCCAGACAGGGTCGCCAGCGCCGTGGTCGACGTGTACCAGGTCGACGTGATCGAGGAGCCCGGTGCGAACAGGTCGAGGCAGGAGCCGTAGTTCGAGTAGGAGGCACGCGCGTCGGCGCTCGTGGTGGCGCCGACCGTGATGGCGGACGGGGCGCGAGCGGGCGATGCCGTGCAGGCATCCACGCCGCTGTTGCCGGCCGCGACGGCCACGACGATGCCGTCGGCCACCGTCAGCTCGATCGCGGCGTCGAGCTCGGGCACGGCGACGTCGGTGCCGAGCGACAGGTTGGCAACGGCGGGCTCGCCCGCCTTGTGGTGGGCCGTGACCCACTCGAGCCCGAGCAGCACGTCGGAGAGACTGCCCGAGCCGGAGCAGTCGAGGACCCGCACCGGGATCACCGAGGCCTCAGGGGCGACGCCGTAGGTGGCGGCGGCGATCGTGCCCGCCACATGGGTGCCGTGCCCGTTGCAGTCGGTCGCGCCCGTGCCCGAGTCGATCGCGGAGAAACCGGCGCTGACGCGCCCGTCGAGCAGCGTGTGGGCCGCGTTGACGCCGGTGTCGATCACGTAGGCGTTCACGCCACGGCCCGTCGAGGTGAAGCTGTAGGTGCCGCTGAGCGGCAGGTCGCGCTGGTCGAGGCGGTCGAGGCCCCAGGTGGCGGGCGACACGGTGTCGTTCTTCTCGACGACGCGATCGGGGATCACCGCCACGACCCACGGGTGGCGCTCGAGCGCACGCCGGCGGCCCTCGGTAAGGCGCGCCGAGAACCCGTTCATGACGCGCCGGTAGACGCCCCGCGTGTTGGCGTCGCCGACCTGCTCGCGGGCGAGATCGGCCGGCGAGACGTTGCTCCGCACCTTGACGATGTACTCGCCGGCGATGACGTCGCCGGGCCGCGCGGCGGCGGCGGGTGCGGCGAGCACGGCGAGGACCCCGGCGACGATGGCGAGGGTGATGAGGAGGCGCAGGCGATGCACGATGGGCGTCCGGAGATGAAGAGGCGCGAGGCCGGTGGATCTGACGGTCGGCGGCGGGGAGCCGGGGTCCCCGGCCCAGTCTAGGCGCGCCGTCCGCTCGCGGCCGGCAGCGGGGTCACACGAGCTCGGAGCGGATCTCGATCGGATGCGTCAGGGCCTTGTGCACCGGGCACCTGTTGGCGATCGCGAGCAGCCGCTCGCGCTGGGCCTCGTCGAGGTCGCCGGCGAGCGCGATGCGCCGGTCGATCACGAGGCCGTCGGGTCCCTGCTCATGGCGCAGCTCGACGCGCACGCGTTCGAGCGGCCACTCCTTGAGATCGGCGTACAGCCGCAGCGTCATCGCCGTGCACGACCCGAGCCCGGCGAGGAGCAGCGCGAAGGGCGGCGGGCCGAGGTCGGCGCCGCCGCCCTCGACGGGCTCGTCGCCGACGAGGTCGTGGCCGAAGGCCGAGATGTCCTGGGTCAGGCGCGAGGTGCCGCGCGCCTGATCGACGCCGGCCTCCTCGACGACCACCACGCGATCGGCGTCCATGCGTCGAGGATACCGGTACCGGTATGGCCGCTCACGCCCGCCGCCCGCGCCGATCCGCACCCAAGGTCCGTGCGATAGGTCGGTCGTGGCCACCGTCGCCCCCGCCGTCCGCCCCGCCGCGCTGACCGCCGCCAAGGCGGTCCTCGCCGTCGCCGCGGTCTACAACATCGCCTTCGGCGCGTGGGCCGTCCTGTTCCCCGGCAGCGCCTTCGCCCTCGCCGGCCTCGACCCGCCGACCTACCCCGAGCTGTGGCAGTGCATCGGCATGATCGTCGGGGTCTACGGCATCGGCTACGCGATCGCGGCCCGCGACCCGGTCCGCCACTGGCCGATCGTGCTGGTCGGGCTGCTCGGCAAGATCCTCGGTCCGATCGGCTTCCTCGGCGCGATCGCCTCGGAGCGCGTGCCGCTCGAGGCCGGGCTGATCATCGTCACGAACGACCTGATCTGGTGGCCCGGCTTCGCGCTGGCCCTGTGGGTCGCGTGGCGCGCCCAGCGCGCGACCTGACCCCGCTGGCGGCTAGTCCCTGAGCGGGATCGCGACCGGGCGGATCGGCGTGCCCGTCGCCCCCGTCAGCTTCAGCGGGAACCCCATGAAGGCGAACTCGTAGACGCCCTCACGGCAGATCTCCTCCATGTCGATCACCTCCATCAGCGGGCAGCCGGCGGTGGCGAAGAGGTAGGAATGCACCGGCAGGAACGTCTCCGGGTCCGGATTGGGCACGACCTCGAGCGACAGCGAGTCCGCCCCGAGCAGCATCGCCCCCGCCTCCTCGCAGAGCCACTTCGCGGCGCCCATCCCGATGCCCGGCTGGTCGGTGATGTACGCCTGCACGTCGGGCCAGACCGTCATGCGGCCGGTGCGGATCAGGACGATGTCACCGGGCCGGATCTCCGACCCCTGCCGCTTGAGGGCGTCCTGCAGCTCCTGCGCGGTGATCTCGTGGACGGGGTCGAGGCAGTCGACGCCGTGCATCCCCGCGACGTCGATCGCGACGCAGCGCCCGATGATCGGCGGGTAGTGCTCCGCGCCGCCGACGAGCCAGTGGCGGCTGCCGAGGTGCTGCTTCTGGTTCCAGCCGTTCCAGAACGTGCCGTCGTAGCCGAAGTGGTTGAGCGTATCGAGGTGGGTGCCGCAGTGCGTGTACATCTGGACCGCGTCGCCGGCGTAGGAGTACCGCTCGAGCAGGGACGGGTCGACACCCGGGAGGCCGTCGATCAGCGAGCCGTCAGGGGTGTGCGTCATCCAGATGTCGTAGACGGGGTCGCCGGCGGCGATCCACGAGGGCATGCCCTTGAAGTAGTCGACGGAGAGGTCGAACACCTTCGAGCCGTCGAGGCGGGAGAGCAGCTCGGCCTGCCCGGCGGGCGTCATCCAGTTGAGGCGGCCGATCTGGTCGTCGGGCCCCCACGGGCTCCTCGAGACCTGACGGCCGTCGGTGGTCTGCATCGCCTCGAAGATCAGGTTGCCGAGATCGCCGCACATGGTCCGCTCCTGGGCCGGGGTCGCCCGGAAGCGTCGGCGCGCTCTCCCGCCGCGTCAAGCGCCGCGGCGGGCGGCGACGAGACGCCCGTCGTCGGCATCGAGCCGCTTCCACGCGAACGGCAGCTCGACGGGCACCGAGACGGGCAGGCCGAGGTCGCGCATCCACGCGCGCCGCATCGGCGCGCGCCCCCACAGCGCGCCGTGTCCCCAGCGCCCGACGCGGACCGCGAAGCCCCGCGCGCCCCGCTCGGCCATCGCCTTGGCGAACCGCGGCACCTGCCGCGGCTCGCCCGAGACCGGGTCGCGTGTGGAGTACCAGAGCGCGATCGAGCCCGCCGTCGCCCCCCGCCCGACGTGCGTCTGCGGGCTGCGCGTCGCGTAGCAGCCGGGCTGCAGCACGGGCGGCCCGCCGCACTCGGCCTGCAGGAGCAGGCGACGCTCGAGCGGCAGGCTCGCGAAGCGCAGTCCCTGGTCGGTGATCGGATCGAGCGACGCGACGCGCGCGTAGGCGCGCGGGTAGCGGAGCGCCACCAGCAGCACCTCCGTGCCGCCCATCGACGAGCCCGCCAGGTAGGTGCGCGCACGGTTGATGCGCAGGTCGGGGATCCGCTCGGCGACGATGCCCGGCATCCGCGCGAGGTCGCTGATCTGCCCGGCCGCGCCGTACGAGAAGGAGCGGGTGACGACGCCCTGCCCGCTCGGGCACGCCAGCGCGAAGCCGCTTCGCCCGGCGAGCCGCATCGTCTCGTCCGTGCAGAGCAGGCTCAACCCCGCGGGCCGCGCCGTCACCAGCAGTGCCACGGGCCGGCCGGCGGCGAGCGCGGCGGTGGGCACGGCGATCCGCAACTCCCGACGGTGGCCGTTCCAGGTGTCGTACCACGAGCGAACGACCGTCGTCGGGCCGATCCGCTCGCGGGTCGTCGTCGCCGTCACGTCGGGCTGGGCCGACGGGTCGGGGACGTCGCGCCAACCGGCTTCGGCCGCCGTGGGGGCGGCGGCGAGCAGGGCGAGGGCGATCAGGGCGACGAGGCGGCGCACACCCCCATGGTGCTGCATCGACCGGCTCGCGGGGTGGCGGTTCGGCGATAGGCTGCCCCGCGGTGGCGCGGCGCGACTCGATCCGGAACCTCGCGATCGTCGCGCACGTGGACCACGGCAAGACGACGCTCGTCGACGCGATGCTCTGGCAGTCGGGCGCGTTCCGCGAGAACCAGGACGTCGCGGAGCGCGTGCTCGACTCGAACGACCTCGAGCGCGAGAAGGGCATCACGATCCTCGCGAAGAACACCGCCGTCCGCCACGGCGACGTCAAGATCAACATCATCGACACGCCCGGCCACGCCGACTTCGGCGGCGAGGTCGAGCGCGGTCTGACGATGGTCGACGCCGTGCTGCTGCTCGTCGACGCCAGCGAGGGCCCGCTCCCGCAGACCCGCTTCGTCCTGCGCAAGGCGCTCGAGGCACGGCTGCCGGTGATCCTCTGCGTGAACAAGGTCGACCGGCCCGACGCGCGCATCGCGGAGGTCCTCGACGAGACGTACGCGCTGTTCCTCGACCTCGACGCCGACAAGGACCAGATCGACTTCCCGATCGTCTACGCGAACGCGCGCGCCGGCCGCGCCTCCGTGACCGGACCCGACGAGCTCGCCGATGACCTCGGCCCGCTGTTCGCGACGATCCTCGCCCATGTGCCCGCACCCGAGCACGACCCCGACCACCCGCTGCAGGCCCTCGTCACCAACCTCGACGCATCGCCGTACATGGGTCGCCTCGCGCTGTGCCGGATCCACCACGGCAGGATGCGCAAGGGCGAGACCGTCGCCTGGTGCCGGGCCGACGGGACGGTCGAGAACGTGCGCCTGACGGAGCTCTACGTGACCGAGGAGCTCGAGCGCGTCCCCGCCGACGAGGCGGGCCCCGGCGACATCGTCGCGATCGCCGGCATCGCCGAGGTCACGATCGGCGAGACGATCGCCGACCCGGCCGACGCGCGTCCCCTGCCGATCATCGCCGTCGACGAGCCCAGCCTGTCGATGACGATCGGCATCAACACGTCGCCGCTGGCCGGCCGCAGCGGCGCACGGCTGACCGCGACCATGGTCAAGCAGCGGCTCGACCAGGAGCTCGTCGGCAACGTCTCGCTGCGCGTCAGCGCGACGGAACGCCCGGACGCCTGGGAGGTGCAGGGCCGCGGCGAGCTCCAGCTCGCCGTCCTCGTCGAGACGATGCGCCGCGAGGGCTTCGAGCTCACGGTCGGCAAGCCGCAGGTCGTCACGCGGCAGATCGACGGCACGCGCTGCGAGCCGATGGAGCGCCTCGCGATCGACGTGCCCGAGGAGTACGCCGGCGTCGTCATCCAGATGCTCGGGATCCGCAAGGGCCGCATGGAGTCGATGGTCAACCACGGCACGGGCTGGGTCCGGATCGAGCAGATCGTGCCCGCCCGCGGCCTGATCGGGTTCCGCACGGAGTTCCTGACGGAGACGCGGGGCACCGGCCAGCTGCACCACGTGCTCGAGGGTTTCGAGCCGTGGCACGGCGAGATCCGCTCCCGGCAGAACGGCTCCCTGATCGCCGACCGCCAGGGCGTCGCCACCGAGCACGCGCTGATGACGCTGCAGGAGCGGGGCGAGCTGTTCGTCGAGCCCGGCGTCGACGTCTACAACGGGATGATCATCGGCCTCAACGCGCGCTCGGAGGACATGGAGGTCAACCCGACGCGCGAGAAGAAGCTGACCAACATGCGCGCCGCCTCCGCGGAGGAGCTGGTCCGCCTGACGCCGCCCCGCCACCTTTCGCTCGAGCAGGCGCTCGAGTTCATCGCCGAGGACGAGTGCGTCGAGGTCACGCCCGACGCCGTGCGGCTGCGCAAGGTCGAGCTCGACCCGAACCTGCGGCGCCGCCTCGAGAAGGCCCGCAAGGGCCTCTAGCGGGCGCCGCCCGCCCGCGGCGCGGCGGGTATCGTGGCCCCGTGCCCGCGTACTCCCCCCTCTCGCTGCGGCTGTCCGACGAGCCGGACCCCGCCTGGCGCGTCCACCAGCTGGCGCTCGAGCGCGTCGCCGCGGGCGAGGACGTGATCGTGCTGTCGATCGGCGAGCCCGACTCGCCGCCGCCGGCGGCCGTCCTCGCCGAGGTCGAGGCGTCGATCGCGCGCGGTCGCACCCGCTACGCCGAGGCGCGCGGCGAGGACGCCGTGATCGCGGCGATCTGCGCGTACGCGTCCGAGCAGGCGGGCCGGGAGATCACGCCGGCGATGGTCAACTTCTTCCCCGGCGCGCAGACCGCGATGTTCGGGATGCTGATGACGATCGTCGGGCCCGGCGACCGGCTGATCCTGCCCGAGCCCTTCTACGCGCCGTACACGCAGGTCCTGCGCTCGAGCGGTGTCGCGGTCGACCATGTCGCGCTGCGCCCAGAGGACGCCTTCCACCCGCGCGTCGAGGAGATCGCCGCGGCCGTCCGCCCCGAGACGCGCGCCGTCGTCCTCACCCACCCGCACAACCCGACGGGCGCGATGCTCGACCGCGCCGAGCTGCAGGCGATCGCCGACGTCTGCCGCGAGCGCGACCTGTGGCTCCTGGCCGACGAGGTCTACGGCGAGTTCGCCTACGCCGGCGACTTCACGAGCGTGCTCGCCCTGGAGGGCGTCGAGGATCGCGTCGTCTCGCTCGGCACCCTCTCGAAGTCGTACGCGATGACGGGCTTCCGGCACGGCTGGGCCGTGTCGCCGCCCGAGCTCGGCGCCCGCGCCGGCGTCCTGCTCGAGGCGATGCTGTTCGGCTGCGTCCAGTTCATCCAGGATGCCGGCGCCGTCGCCCTCGCGGACGGCGGCGCCTTCCCGCGCGCCCAGCGCGAGACGTACCTGCGCCGGCTCGACCGCGTGCTCGCGGAGCTCGAGGGCTCGGCGATGGCGATCCCGCGCCGCCCCGAGGCGGGCATGTTCGTGATGCTCGACATCCGCCCGACCGGGCTCGAGGCCGAGGAGTTCGCGCTGCGGCTGCTCGACGCCGAGCGCGTCTCGGTGCTGCCGACCCACACGTTCGGGCCATCGGGCGCCGGCCACGTGCGCCTCTCGCTCGGCATGGACGACGAGCTCCTCGTCGAGGCGACACGGCGGATCCGCCGCTTCGCCGACGGGCTCGCGTAGGCCTTTCCCGGCAGCGCCGCGGCTGCCATGATCGCACGATGGACGCACTCGGCCCGACCACCCTCGACACCTGGCTGACCGACCCGTATCCCCGGCGCTCGTTCCAGCGGGTGCGCGAGTTCGCGCCGACCGCGCGGATCGCCAACGACACGCACCCGCCGCGGATCCTCGAGCACGACCCGCGCGACCTCGACCACGTCGCCTTCGAGGGGCTCGATGGGGCATCGGTGACGGTGGCCGAGCAGCTCGGCCGCTCGCAGGCCGAGGGCATCTGCGTGCTCAAGGACGGGCGCATCGCCTACGAGCGCTACTTCAACGGGATGGCGGAGCGCACCCCGCACCTGTTGATGAGCGTCTCGAAGTCGTGGTGCTGCGCGCTCCTCGGCGTGCAGGTCGGCAAGGGCCTCGTCCGCCGCTCGGACCTCGTCACCGACCTCGTCCCGGACATGGCGGGCACCAGCCTCGACGGCGCGACCGTGGCCCACGTCGTCGACATGACCGCGGGCACGGAGTTCGTCGAGGACTACGACCTCTACGCCGACCCCGACGCCGACAACCCGCTGCTCGAGTACGAGCGCCACGCGAGCTACCGGCGCCTCGGCGACCGCGTGCCCGTCGGCGTGCTCGGCCACTTCCGCACGTACCCGACGGCGTACGACCACGGCGCCTGGTTCGACTACCGCTCGCCGCTCACGAACATCCAGGCCCACATCATCGAGACGGTCACCGGGCGGCGCTTCCACGACGTCCTCTCCGAGGAGCTGTGGGGGCCGCTCGGCCAGGAGTTCGACGCGGACATCATGCTCGACCCGCTCGGCTTCCCCGTCGTCGACGGCGGCATGTCGTGCGCCCTGCGCGACCTCGCCCGGCTCGGCCAGGCCTACCTCGAGGAGGGGCGAGCGGGCGACGCGCAGGTGCTCCCCGCCGACTGGGTCCGCGACACGTGCGAGGGCGACGACGAGTGCGAGCGGCAGTTCAAGGCCAGCCCCACGCTCGACCAGGCGACGAAGGGCGACTGGTCGATGTACCGCAACGCGTTCTGGGTGATCGAGCGCGGCGAGATCCTCAGTGGCCTCGGCATCCACGGCCAGTACTGCTACGTCAACCGGCCCGCGGGGGTCGTGATCGCGCGCCTCTCCACCTATCCCTTGGCCTGGAACGAGGCGCAGTCGGCGGAGACCATGCGCTCGCTCGCCGCCATCGCCGAGCACCTCGCCTGACGCCGATCCGTTGACACGGAGCCCGTAGGCGCCGACGATCCCCTGACCCGGGTGCGGACGAGGAGGAGGACCACCATGGCGGACGAGGGCTTCATCGATCTCGAGCACGGGCGCGTCTGGTACCGCCGCTCGGG
>JBMTER010000024.1:0-13785 GCA_049433345.1 Gaiellales bacterium
CCCTGATCCAGCAGCGCTTTCTCTTCATCAGCCAGCAGCAGATCGCCGTCGCCGAGCGCCTGCTCGCCGCCGCGCAGGTGGCGGCGGCGATGTCGCTCGACGCGCTGCTCGGCTCGCTCGCCCCGTTCGATCCGCGCCTGCACGACCTGCGCCGCCGCCCCGAGCAGGCCGCCGTCGCCGCCCGGGTGCGCGCGCTGCTCGCGGGCTCGGAGATGCTGCAGAGCCACGCCGGCTGCCACCGCGTGCAGGACGCGTACACGCTGCGCTGCATCCCGCAGGTCCTGGGGGCCGTCGCGGAGGCGCTCGACTACTGCCGGCGCGCGATCGAGCCCGAGCTGGGAGCCGTCACGGACAACCCGCTGCTGTTCCCCGTCGAGGGCGATGTGGTCTCCGGCGGCAACTTCCACGGCCAGCCCCTGTCGCTGCCGCTCGACATGCTCGCGATCGCGATGCAGGAACTCGCGGCCTTCTCGGAGCGTCGCACCTACCGGCTGATGGATGGCCGCGGCGACGAGTTCTCGCTGCCGCCGTTTTTGATCGCGGAGCCCGGCACCGAGTCGGGGCTGATGATCGCGCAGTACACCGCCGCCAGCCTCGTCGCGGAGGCGGCCGTGCTCGCCCATCCGGCGGGCGTCGGCAGCCTCCCCACCAGCGCCGGGCAGGAGGACTTCAACTCGATGGGGGCGACCGCCGGCCTGCAGGCCCTGCAGGTCCTCGAGCTCGCCCGGCACGTCGTGGCGATCGAGCTGCTGTCCGCCGCCCAGGGCTTCGAGCTGCGCCGGCCGCTGCGCTCCGGGGCCCTGCTCGAGGCGGAGCACGCGAAGCTGCGGGACATGTCCCCGGCGGTCACCCGCGACCGCAGCCTCGCGCCGGACATCGCGGCCGTCGCGGGCGCGATCGACGCGGGTGTCTTCGGCGGCTAGGCGCGACCGCTACGCGATCCGCGCGACGTAGACGTCGCCGGCGCGGACGGCGAGTGCGTGGCCCGCGTCGATCCGGACCGCGTCGTCGTCGCCCAGCGTGACGGCCTCGCCGTCGACCTCGAGGGCAGCCGGGCCGCCGAGGGCGACCGCGAACGCGAGCGGCCCATCGAGCGCGAGGCCGTCGCCCGCGCCGAGCACGTCGACGATCCCGCGCGCCCGCTCGCGGTCCCACATCAGGTTCAGGTCGCGCCCGGGTCCCGGCGCCATCTCGAGTCGCGTCTCGACGTCGCCGGGGAAGCGGATCGAACCGTGCCGGGTGAGCGGGGCCGGCGGCTCACCCCCCACGTGCAGCACGACCCCGTCGCCGGCGAGCAGCACGAGGACGCGGTCCACGCCGGGGAGGACCGAGAAGGGGCCGGGGCCGGACAGGTCCGCCATCGACAGGCGCCAGCGGAAGGGCGCGCCCGACGGGCCGGGGGCGGGGTCGACGGCGATCTCGTGCGTCGTGCCGAGGCCGTTGGCCCACGGCATCGTCGTGAACCCGGCTCGGGGCAGAGGTTTCAGCGCGGCCATCGCCATGCACTATGGCGCACCGGCGATCGCCTGTACGATCCCGCGCAATCCGAGCGCCCGTGATGAGCGTCCTGCCCCGCGTCACCCAGACCCGACTGCCCTCCGACGTCTTCGACCTGCCGGTCGAGAAGATCCGCACGGGCTGGTACTCGGACGCCTACTTCAACCACACCCAGAAGGTCCTGGAGCGCGACGCGCACCGCCCGCGCGTGCTCGTGCAGGTCTTCACCCGCCGCGCCGCCGTCCTCGGCGGCGTCGACGAGGCGATCGCCGTGCTGCGCGAGTGCGCGGGGCTGATGCGCGACGAAGGCGGTTGGGAGCCCGGCTGGGACGGACTCGTGGTGCACGCCCTCTACGACGGCGACGAGATCGAGCCGTGGGAGAGCGTCCTCACGATCGAGGGCGACTACGCGCACTTCTGCCACCTCGAGACCGTCTACCTCGGCAGCCTGGCGCGCCGCAGCCTGGTCGCGACGAACGTGCGCGAGGTCGTGCGCGCCGCGGCGCCGAAGCCGATCATGTACTTCCCGGCGCGGCACGACCACTACCGCGTCCAGACCGGCGACGGCTACGCGGCCCACGTCGCGGGCGCGATCGGCGTGTCCACGGACGCGCAGGCCGCGTGGTGGGGCGAGCGCGGCCTCGGCACCGTCCCGCACGGGCTGATCGCGGCCTACCACGGCGACACGGTCGCCGCGGCCGAGGCGTTCGCCCGCTGCTCGGACCCCGACCAGAACCTGGTCGTGCTGGTCGACTTCGACAACGACTGCGTCGGCACCGCGCTGAAGGTCGCGGACGCCCTCGGCGATCGCCTCTGGGGCGTCCGCCTCGACACGTCGGGCACGATGGTCGATCGCTCCCTGTGGGACCGGATGGGCCGCTTCGATCCGCGCGGGGTCAATCCCCAGCTGGTCTGGAACGTCCGCAACGCCCTCGACGCGGCCGGCCACGGCGGCGTCCGCATCGTCGTCTCGGGCGGCTTCAACGCCGACAAGATCCGCGATTTCGAGGCCCAGGGCGTGCCCGTCGACTCCTACGGCGTCGGCTCGGCGCTGATCCGCGGCGCCTGTGACTTCACGGCGGACGTCGTGATGGTCGACGGCCGGGAGGGCGGCAAGCGCGGCCGCGACCCCCTCCCGAATCCGCGCCTCGAGCGCGTCCAGTGACCCTCCTCGGATAGGCTTCCCGCCGTGCAGGGCGCGATCGGGATCCACCACATCGGCATCGCCGTGCCCGACCTCGAGGCCGCCGCGGCGACGTACCGCCTCCTGATCGGCGCCGTCGTCGACCACGGCCAGGAGTCGGCCGAGATGGGAACGAGCGCGCTCGCCGTGCGCACCCCCGAGGGCCCGATGATCGAGCTCGTCGCCCCGCTCGGCCCCGACACGCCCGTCGGCAAGTTCCTCGACAAGCGCGGACCGGGCATGCACCACGTCGCCTACGAGGTCGGCGACCTCGCGGCCGAGTGCCGGCGCCTCGTCGAGGCCGGCGTCGAGATGGTCGATCCCGAGCCCCGCCAGGGGCTGTTCGGGATGCAGGTCGCGTTCATCCATCCGGAGGCCGCCGGCGGCGTCCTCCTCGAGCTGGTCCAACCCGGAGGCGAGTGACGATGGCAGCAGAGACCGCGCGCGTGGAGATCGGCTTCCTCGGCGGCGGCGCGACGAGCGCGCAGCTCGACGACGCCGGCGTGAAGGCCCTGCGCAAGGCCGTGGACAAGGGCGAGGCTGGCCTCGTCGAGCTGGCGTCGGATGGCGGCACGCTGCTCGTCCGCGCCGACCAGATCAGCTTCCTGCGCATCGCCCAGCGTGAGTCCCGCGTCGGCTTCTAGGCCGCTCTTCGACGCGATCGGCGCGGCCGACGAGGCCATCCTCGTCGGCTGGGCGCGGCTGCGCCGGCCCGGCCTCGATCGCGCCGTCGCCGCCTACTCGCGCCTCGGCAACAGCGGCGTCGGCTGGGTCGCGCTCGGCGCGGGCCTCGCGCTCGCCCGTCGCGATCCGCGTGTCGCGACGGCCACCGCCGTCGCCGTCTGGGGGACGCTCGCCGTCAACTACGCCGTCAAGAGGCAAGTGAACCGGCCGCGCCCCGAGCTCGACGACGCGCCGCAGGCGATCGAGCCGCCGTCGACGTCGTCGTTCCCGTCGTCGCACGCGGCGATGTCAGCCGCCGCCGCGCTCGCGCTCGCCGATGCCGCTCCCCGCGCGCGCGGAGCGCTGCGTCTCGCGGCGCTGGCGATGGCCGCCTCGCGCGTCCACCTCGGGGTGCACCACCCGTCCGATGTCGCGGCGGGCTGGCTGCTCGGCTCGGTCACGGGCCGGATCAGCCGGCGGCTGGTGCCGGCGCGCCGCTAGGCCCGGTCAGTCCCAGTCGAGCAGAGTCGGGCCCTGGTGGACGGCCTCCGCAAGACCGTCAGTGCCGACGTTGGCCCAGACCAGGATGCTCGTATCGGCCGAGCTCTGGAGGACGAATCTCTCGACGCCCTCCCCGGCCGACCGGTAGAGCGGCAGCGCGAAGGCGAGCGTGCCGCCGTAGCCGCTCGAGGCCGTCTGGATGCGGATCTGGTTCGACGTGACGGACAGGTGGTCGACCGGCACGGAGCCGCTCTGCGCGATCACCTGCAGCCCCGAGGCGCTGTTGAGGGCGGGGCCCGAGGAGAACCCGACGGGGATCCCGCCGTACGGGATGATGGAGACGACGATGGACTGGCCCGGCTGCACGTTCTCGAACTGCAGCGTCAGCGGCTGGTAGACCGTGGCGGATGCGTCGTCGATGAACAGGCTGGTCGGGCCGAACGCCAACTCCCGTGGCCGGTCGCGACGGGCGTGGTAGCGCCGCAACGCGGACGACGAGGTTCGGATCGGCTTGGCCCGGAACGTGACCCGCGTGCCGCGGACCCGCGGTCGGCGCAGCTCGACGACGAAGACGTCCACCTCGGCCGGCCCATCCGCGATGACGAGTGCGGCGGCCACGAGGACGGCGGCGAGTGAGACGAGGAGGGCGAGGACGGGACGGCGCATGGGGTGATCGCACGCGGATCGCCGCGTCCGGGCTGTGAGCGGCGGTACCGTGCGGGCCGTGGCGAGCCTCGAGATCGGCATCATCGGCCTTCCCAACTGCGGGAAGACGACCATCTTCAACGCCCTGACGGGCGCCGCCGCGTTCGCGGCGACCGAGGTCTCGGTCAACACCGGCATCGCGCAGGTCCCCGACGAGCGCATGGCGCCGCTGGCGACCGTGGAGGACTCGCAGAAGCTCGTGCCGCCGACGATCCAGCTCGTGGACGTCGCGGGCCTCCAGCGCGGCGCGGGTCGGGACGGCGGCCTCGGCGGCGAGTTCCTGCAGGCGCTGCGCGCGGCGGATGCGCTGATCCACGTCGTTCGCACCTTCGAGGACGACGCGGTCTACCACGTCGACGGCCGCATCGACCCGGCCGCCGATGCGGAGGGCGTCGACCTCGAGCTCCTGTTCGCGGACGGCATCTTCGTCGCCAAGCGCCTCGAGCGCCTCGAGCGCGCCGTCAAGGTGGGGCAGAAGGAGGCGAAGGAGGAGGCCGACCTGCTCGGCGAGCTCGCCGCCCACCTCGACGCCGGCCAGACGGCGCGCGCGTTCCCCCGGCGCGACGCGCTGCCGCACGAGGTGCGCCTCGAGCTGCTGACCCTGAAGCCGATGATGTACGTCGCCAACACGTCGGAAGGGGGCGACCCCGAGGCCGTGGCCGCGCTTCAGGCGTACGCGGGCGACGCGGAGGTCGTGGCCGTCGCCGGGCGCTTCGAGGCCGAGCTCGCCGAGATCGCGGATCCCGAGGAGCGCGCGATGTTCCTGGCCGAGATCGGGCAGGAGGAGGCGAGCGCGCCGCGCGTCGCCGCGGCCGCGTTCCGGATGCTCGACCTGATCACGTTCTTCACGGCCGGCCCGAAGGACGTCTGGGCGTGGACGATCCGGAAGGGCTCGAACGCGGTCGAGGCCGGCGGCAAGATCCACACCGACATCGCGCGCGGCTTCATCCGCGCCGAGGTGATCAACTGGAAGGAGCTCGTCGACGCGGGCTCGCGCGCCGAGGCGACGAAGCTCGGCAAGCTGCGCGTCGAGGGCAAGGACTACGTCGTCCAGGACGGCGACGTCCTCAACGTGCGCTTCAACGTCTAGGCCGCGCGCGGTACGGTAGGGCCATGACCGACGTGGTGGAGCGGACCGAGGTGCTGGTGGTCGGCGGCGGCCAGGCCGGCATCGCGATGAGCGAGCACCTCGGCGTTCGCGGGGTCTCGCACATCGTGCTCGAGCAGGGTCGGGTGGCCGAGCGCTGGCGCTCGCAGCGCTGGGACTCGCTCGTCACGAACGGCCCCGTCTGGCACGATCGCTTCCCGGGTCTCGAGTTCGACGGCGTCGACCCGGACGGCTTCGCCGGCAAGGAGCAGGTCGCCGACTACCTGGCGGCGTACGCCGAGCGGATCGGCTCGCCGCTGCGGACGGGCGTCGAGGTGACGGAGGTCACCCGGCACGCCGCGCGGCGCGGGTTCCGGGCCGAGACGACGGCCGGGCCGATCGACGCGGACTTCGTGGTCGCCGCCACGGGGCCGTTCCAGGTGCCGGTGGTGCCGCCGCTCGTGCCGGACGACGCGCCCGTCGTGCAGCTCCACTCGAGCGCGTATCGCAGCGCAGGCGAGCTGCCGCCGGGCGGCGTGCTCGTCGTCGGCTCGGGCTCGTCGGGCGTGCAGATCGCCGACGACCTGCGTCGCGCCGGCCGCGACGTGCACCTGTCGGTCGGCCGCCACGACCGGCCGCCGCGCCGCTACCGCGGTCGCGACTTCGTGTGGTGGCTCGGCGTGCTCGGCCTCTGGGACCTGGAGACGCCGCCGGCGGGCGCCCAGCACGTGACGATCGCGGTCAGCGGCGTCGACGGGGGTCGCACGATCGACTTCCGCGACCTCGCCGCGTCGGGCATCGTGCTCGTCGGCCGCACGCTCGAGTACGGGGACGGGGTGGTGCGCTTCGCGTCGGACCTCGCCGCGGCGATCGAGGGCGGCGACGCCAAGCACCACGCGCTCCTCGACCTGGCCGACGCCTACGTCGAGCGGAACGGCCTCGACCTGCCCGAGGATCCCGCGGAGCGCGAGCTCGGTCCGCTGCCCGCCTGCGCGCTCGAGCCCCTGGCCGAGCTCGACCTCGCGGCCGCCGGGCTGGCGACGATCATCTGGGCGACCGGCTACCGCACCGACTACGGCTGGCTGCGGGTCGGCGCCTTCGACGACGCGGGCCGGCCGAGCCATCGCCGCGGCGTCTCCGCGGAGCCCGGCGTCTACTTCCTCGGCCTGCCGTGGCTGTCGCGGCGCGGATCGAGCTTCATCTGGGGCGTCTGGCACGACGCGGCGCACATCGCCGCGCACATCGACACGCAGCGCTCGTACCTGGCCTACCGGGCCTGAGCCGGGGGCTCAGCCGAGGGACAGGGTGCTCGGCCCCTGCCGCTCGCGCGTCGCCTCGTACTCGGCGATCTTGTCCTCGCGCAGGAGCGTGAGGGCGATGTCGTCCCAGCCGTTGAGCAGGTTCTCGCGCACCTTGTCGTCGAGCGGGAACTCGACGACGCGCCCGTCGGGCATCACGACGGTGCGGTCCTCGAGGCTGACCGTGACCTCGCACGGCGCGCCGTCGAGGAGCGCGCGCACGTCGGCCTCGGGCAGCTCGACGGTGAGCAGGCCGATCTTCGAGCAGTTGGAGCGGAAGATGTCGGCGAAGCTCGGCGCGATCACGACCCTGTAGCCCCAGTCCTGCAGGCCCCAGGGAGCGTGCTCGCGCGACGAGCCCGAGCCGAAGTTCGGGCCGGCGACGAGGATCGGGGCGTCTCGGTACTCGGGGCGCGCGAGCACGAAGTCGGGCTCGTCCTGGCGCCAGTCCCAGAACACGAACTCGCCGAAGCCGGTTCGCTCGATCCGCTTCAGGAACTGCTTCGGCATGATCTGGTCCGTGTCGACGTTCGCCCGGTCGAGCGGGGCGATCGCGCCGGTGACGGTCTTGAAGGGCTCCATCAGTCCCACTCCCTCACGTCGGTCAGGTGCCCGGTGACGGCGGCCGCGGCCGCCATCTCGGGGCTCATCAGGTGCGTGCGGCCGCCCTTGCCCTGGCGTCCCTCGAAGTTGCGGTTCGAGGTCGACGCGCAGCGCTCGCCCGGCTGCAGGATGTCGGGGTTCATGCCGAGGCACATCGAGCAGCCCGCGTTGGGCCGCCAGTCGAAGCCCGCGTCGATGAAGATCCGGTCGAGGCCCTCGCGCTCGGCCTGCGCCTTCACCTGCATCGAGCCGGGCACGACCATCGCGCGCACGCCGGCCGCGACCTTGCGCCCCTCGACGATGCGCGCGGCGGCGCGCATGTCCTCGATGCGGCTGTTCGTACACGAGCCGAGGAAGACGCGGTCGATGGCGACCTCCTGCAGCGGCTGTCCGGCCACGAGGCCCATGTAGTCGAGCGCGCGCTGCTCGTCCTCGGTCGTCGGCTCCGGCACGCTCGCCGTGATCGGCGCGACCTGGCCCGGGTTCGTGCCCCACGAGACCTGCGGGGCGAGGGCGGCCACGTCGACGACCTCGACGCGGTCGTACTCGGCGTCCGCGTCGGAGCGCAGCTCGCGCCACTCGGCGACGGCGGCGTCGTAGTCGGCGGGCACGCCGGGGCGCCCCTCGAGGTAGGCGAACGTCGTGTCGTCGGGGGCGCAGTAGCCGGCCCGCGCGCCGGCCTCGATCGACATGTTGCAGATCGTCATGCGGCCCTCCATCGAGAGGGCGTCGATCGCGGGGCCCGCGTACTCGAGCACGTAGCCCTGGCCACCGGCGGCCGTGATCTGGCCGATCAGGCCGAGGATGTAGTCCTTGGCGACGATGCCGCGGCCCGGCTCGCCCTCGAAGCGCACGAGCATCTTCTTCGCCTGGCGCTGCGGCAGGGTCTGCGTGGCGAGGACGTGCTCGACCTCGGAGGTGCCGATGCCGAAGGCCAGCGCCCCGAACGCGCCGTGGGTGGCGGTGTGCGAGTCGCCGCAGACGATCGTCATGCCCGGCTGCGTGACGCCGAGCTCCGGGCCGATCACGTGCACGATGCCCTGGCGTTTGTGGCCCCACGGGTAGAAGACGAGGCCGTGCTCGTCCACGTTCGCGGTCAGCGTGTCGAGCTGCTGCTTCGAGACCGGATCGGAGATCCCGTCCGCGAGCGCGCTCGTCGGCGTGTTGTGGTCGGCGGTGGCGAGGGTGCGGTCGGGGCGGCGCACGCCGCGCCCGGCGAGGCGCAGCCCCTCGAAGGCCTGCGGCGTCGTGACCTCGTGGATCAGGTGCAGGTCGATGTAGAGGAGGTCCCCGTCGATGACGTGGGCATCCCAGATCTTCTCGTAGGTCGTGCGTCCCATCCGGTGCTCCTTCGGGCGTCCCGAAGCGGAACGCTACCACCGGAGAGGTCGTATCCTGCCGGTATGGCGGACGACGGCAAGCGCTCCCTGGTCCGCCGCTGGGAGGACCTCGAGTTCGGGGTCCAGGTCGCGCTCGCCTACCCGGTGCTGGTCGTGCTCGTCTCGGTCCTGCACTGGACGGCGCTGGCCCAGCCGTTCATGCGCGGCTTCATCTACGGGCTGTTCTGGGCGCTGCCGGCGACGTTCCTCGTCGCCGTGGCGTCGCAGAACGAGCGGCGCAAGCGGCGCGAGCGCGAGCGGGCCGAGTCGGGCTCCGACGCGTGAGCACGGCTCCCGCGGCGCATCCGCACTCGGAGCGGCGCATGTGGCTGACCCTGTTCGCCATGTGCTTCGCCCTGTTCATGATCATGCTCGACAACACCGTGGTGAACGTGGCGCTGCCGACGATCCAGGAGGACCTCAACCCCTCGATCAGCGGCCTGCAGTGGACGATCAACGCGTACGTCCTCGTCTTCGCCGCCCTGATCCTGCTCGGCGGCAAGCTCGGCGACCGCTTCGGCCGCAAGCGCATGTTCCTGGTCGGCGTGGTCCTGTTCGGGATCTGCTCGGTCCTCTGCGCGCTCGCGGAGACCGACGGCCAGCTGATCGCCGCGCGCGCGCTGCAGGGCACCGGCGCGGCGCTGATGAACCCGCTGTCGTTGTCGATCCTCGTGGCCACCTTCCCGCGCGAGCGCCTCGCCGGGGCGATCGGGATGTGGGCCGGCATCAGCGGCCTCGGGCTCGCCGTCGGCCCGCTGGTCGGCGGCCTGCTGGTCGACAGCGTCGGCTGGGCCGCCGTCTTCTGGATCAACGTGCCGATCGCCGTGATCGCCTTCGCCGTCGCGCTGTACGCGGTGCGGGAGTCGCGCGACACGACCGTGCGCAGCCTCGACGTGGTCGGCACCGTGATCGTCACCGCCGGTCTGTTCCTGCTCACGTACGGGGTGATCGGCTCGAACGACCACCCGTGGGTCTCGTGGAACGTGCTCGGCCTGATCGCGCTCGCCCTCGGCCTGCTGGCCGCCTTCTGCGCCTGGGAGTCGCGGCAGGAGCAGCCGATGGTGCCGCTCGGCTTCTTCCGCAGCCGCGCCTTCTCGACGTCGATCGCGGTCGCCGTGCTCGTCGGCTTCGGCCTGTTCGGCTCGATCTACGTCGTCACCCTCTACATGCAGAACATCCAGGGCTACAGCGCGGTCGGCGCGGGCCTGCGCACGCTGCCGTTGACGCTCGTCGTGCTGCTCGTCTCGCCGATGGCCGGCCGGCTCAACGCGCGCTTCGGCTCGGCCCGGCTGATGGCGACGGGCATGACCCTCGCCGCCGTCGCGATGGCCGGGCTGACCCTGACGGGCGTCGACAGCTCCTACAACCTGATGTGGCCCTTCTACGTGCTGCTCGGCGGCGGGCTGGCGCTGACGATGCCGGCGATGAGCGCGGCCGCGATGGGGGCGATCGACCCGCGCAAGGCGGGGATCGGCTCCGGCGTGCTGAACGCCTCGCGGCAGGTCGGCGGCGCGCTCGGCATCGCCGTGCTCGGCTCGGTCGCCGCCGCCATGACGGCG
Organism: Gaiellales bacterium; assembly: GCA_049433345.1. Taxonomy (GTDB): domain Bacteria; phylum Actinomycetota; class Thermoleophilia; order Gaiellales; family F1-60-MAGs149; genus F1-60-MAGs149. The sequence continues at coordinate 10,476 of JBMTER010000024.1, forward strand.
AGCCGTTGGGCGGACGACACGAGCCGCGTGGGCGGCGTCCTCGCCGACAATGCCGACCGGCTGCTGCCGCTCGTCGAGGGCGCGCAGGCGCCCGCGATCATCCGGCTGGCGGGCGAGCGCGTGTGGCTGCTCGCCGCCGAGGCGTGGCTGCGCGGGTTCCACACCGCGCTCTGGCTCGGCGCGGGTCTGATGGTCCTCGCCATCGTCGTGATCCTGATCGGCTTCCGCGGGCTCGGCCCGAGGCCCGCCGTGCAGCCGGACGACGCCGACGCGCAGCCGCTCGTCGTCGAGCCCTAGGCCCTAGTAGAGGGCGGAGGCGAGCCGCTTGCGGTAGGTGATGACGATCGGGTCGTCCACCGGGCGCTGGGCGAAGATCCCGACCATCACGCGCCGTACGAGGTCCTTGCGCTCGTCCGTGGCGCCGGGCAGCAGGTCGAGCATCGCCTGCAGGGCGCCCTCGGGGTCCAACGCGAGGCGCTCGAGCGCGGCGGAGATCTCGGGCGCGAGGTCGTGGTCGAGCAGGACCTCGGCGCAGGCGAGCAGGCCATCGGCGTGGGCGTGGTGCCTGACGGGCGCGAGCACCGCGATGGCGTCCGCGGCGTCGCCGCGGGCGAGCAGGATGTGCGAGAGGGCGACGGCGGCGTCGACGTTCTGGTCGTCGTCGGCGAGCAGCGCTCGCAGCGATCCCTCGTCGCCGGCGGCCAGCGCCTCCTCCGTCGCGGAGGGGACGAGCGAGTCGAGGAACTGCTCGATCTGCAGCGCCGGCAGGACGCCGGTGAACTCGTTCACGATCTGGCCGTCCCTGAACGCCTTCACGGCGGGGATGCCCTGGATCCGGAAGGCCATCGCCAGCTGCTGGTTGCGATCCGTGTCCACCTTGACCAGCTTGACGGCGCCCTGGCGCTTGGCCACCGCGGCCTCGAGGATCGGCGCGAGCTGCTTGCAGGGCCCGCACCACTCCGCCCAGAAGTCCACCACGACGGGCTGCTGGTGCGAGGCCTGGATGACCTCGCGCTCGAACTCCGCCTCGTTGACGTCGATCGCCATGGCGGCATCGTAGGACAGCCGCGGCCGCGCGCGGCGCGGCTCCGGTGCGTTCGCGCCGCCGTATCCTGCGCGCGTGGCGAACCCCCGCGCCCCCATCCGCCGGCTGGCCATGGCGCGTGCGATCTCGGTCACGGGGTCGCAGGTCGCGCTGATCGCCCTGACCTTCCAGATCTACGACGTGACCGGCTCCGCGGTGTGGGTGTCGGCGGTGTTCCTGGCGACCTTCGCGACGCTCGGGGTGATGACCCCGATCGGGGGCTGGCTCGGTGACTCGTTCGATCGCCGCACCGTGATGATCCTCTCCGACCTCGGCGCCGCCGTCGCCTTCCTGGCGCTCGCCTTCGCGTCCGAGCCGTGGCTGTTGATCGCGCTCGCGCTCGTGGCGACGCTCCTCGAGGCGCCGTTCCTCCCGGCCTCGCAGGCGGCGATCCCGAACCTCGCGGGCGACGAGGACCTGGCCTGGGCGAACGGCCTCGTCACGCAGGCCTTCAGCCTCGGCATCACCGTCGGCCCGCTCGTCGGCGGGGTCCTCGTGGGCGCCGTCGGCGCGAACCTCGCCTTCGGGATCAATGCGCTGTCCTTCGTCGGCTCGGCCGTGCTCGTGTGGAGCGTCCGCGGCACCTTCCAGGAGCGCCGCGCGGATGGCGCGGGCCGCGCCGCCGACGTGCCCTTCACGGCCGGCGTGCGCACCGTGCTGGGTTCGCGGCTGCTGCTGTTGGTGGTGATCGCGGAGGTCGTCGCCTACAGCGTCGTCGGCTGGGCGATGGTCTCGGACGCGCCGCTCGCGGACCTCTTCGACGCCGGCGCGATCGGGTTCGCGGCGCTGATCTCGACGTGGGGGGCGGGCATGCTGATCGGCTCTTGGGCGGCCGGGCGCTGGATGGGCGAGCGGCCGATCGAGGTCAGGGTGCTGCTGCTCGGGATGGTCATCGACGGCGTGATGATCGCGCTGATGGGCCTGAGCCCGCTGTTTCTGCTCGTGCTCGCGGTCAGCGTGCTCGGCGGTGCCGCCTCGGGCTGCGTCAACGTCGCGCGCCAGCTGGTGCTGCAGCGCAACGTCGCCGACCGTCTGCGGGCGCGCGTGTTCGCCGTCGCCGAGCTGGTCGGCACCGCCTCGTTCATCCTCGGCCTGGCCTCGGCCGGTCCCGTCATCGAGGCGCTCGGCGTGCGTCCCGCGTACGTCCTGTCGGGCGTCGTCTTCGCCGTCGGCGCGCTCGTCCTCGTCCCGCTCGTGCGACGCCCGCCGCCGCGGCCGGGCGCGTCGGCCGATGCCCCCTTGCCGACTGCATAACATCTGTGCGAAACTCCGCACGACCGTGCGAAAAAGGGGGGAACGGTGGCCATCGCCATCACGCCGACCGACATCCAGCAGGAGCTCGTCAACCTCGCGCGCGACTTCGCCGCGAACGAGATCCGGCCCGTGGCCGCCCACTACGACGAGACCGAGGCGACCCCGTTCGAGCCGTTCCACAAGGCCGCCGAGATCGGGCTCACCTGCTACGACCTGCCGGAGGAGTACGGCGGCGGCGGCATCCGCGACCTCACGACCTGCACGCAGATCCACGAGGAGCTGACGTATGGCGACGCCGCGATCGGCAACTTCATCGGCTCGGCCTCGTTCTTCGGCGGGGTGATCGTGGAGATGGGCACGGACGAGCAGAAGGAGCGCTGGATCACGCCGCTGTGCGGCCCCAGGCCGAAGCTCGGCGCGCTCGCCACGACGGAGCCGCAGGCCGGCTCCGACGCCAGCGCGATCACGACGCACGCGCAGCCCGTCGACGGCGGCTACCGCCTGAACGGCTCGAAGACCTGGATCTCGAACGCCGGCGTCGCCTCCTACTACCTCGTCTTCGCCACGGTCGCGCCCGGCACGCGCTCGAAGGGCATCACCGCCTTCGTGGTCGAGGAGGGCGACGCGGGCTTCGAGGTGGGCAGCAAGCTGCACAAGCTCGGGCAGCGCGCGATCCCGACGCACGAGATCTTCTTCAACGACGTCCTCCTCCCGGAGGATCGCCGCGTCGGCGACGAGGGGATGGGCTTCAAGGGGCTGATGCGCAAGTTCGACGAGTCGCGCGTCGTGCTCGCCGCCGGCGAGGTCGGCATCGCCCGCGCCGCCTTCGACTACGCCGTCGAGTACGCCACCGAGCGCGAGGCCTTCGGCGCCCCGATCCACGTCAACCAGGCCGTCTCGTTCCGCCTCGTGGACGTCAAGATGAAGATGGACCAGGCCCGCCTGCTCGTCCGCCACGCCGCGGCCCACGCC
>JBMTER010000025.1:0-13727 GCA_049433345.1 Gaiellales bacterium
TAGAGGCGCTGGATGCCGCGCGAGGCGCGGCGCCGGGCGGGCGCCGCAGCCGGCGGCGCGCCCGTGGCCTGGCCGGGCGGCAGGTAGCCGGCGTACTCCTCGGCCTGCCAGGAGGGCAGCAGGTTGACGAGGCGGCCCTCGACCAGTTCGATCGCGATCGGGCGCGTGCCCTCGTGGAGGTCGCGGACGAGCTCGAGCGGGTCGAGGTCGCGGTCGAGCGCGTCCTGCTCGCTGGTGGCGCCGACCGTCGTCGAGACGATCCCGGTCAGCGCGAAGTAGGCGTAGAAGTCGGTCAAGCGGTGCTCCTCTCGTCGGGTACCCGTCCTCCAGTCGCCGGACGGGGGGCGGGGATTACAGCAGGCGGATCGGACGTCATCGACCGGACGTTGCTGCTGCCGGCACGGTTTCCAACCGCGGGCCGGTGCCGAGCTATTCCACGACGACCGGGCGCACGGCCGTCGTGGTCGGGAAACGCCCCCGAACGGGAATGTTATTGCTCCCGTAAGCCCGGCCGCTCCGCGCGCGACAGTCCCCTGACACGACGAAAGGCGGACGCCCATGTGGCTGATGACGACGCGCGGCTTCTACTCGGCGGTGCAGCACCGCGACGACCCCGACCGGATCCTGGTCCGAGCGCGCTGCCGGCGCGACCTCGACGCGATCTCCGACCTCGTGCCGGGCGAGCCGGTGCTGCTCGAGCACGCCGACTACGCCTGGCGGGTCGAGACGGACCGCGCGACCTGGCGCGCGGCGGTCGCCGTGCTCGCGGCCGAGATCGACTACCCGAACTTCAAGTCGGCGGTCACCGACCACGCCCACCACGACGCCTACATGCGGGTCTGGTCGGCGCTCCTGCCCCTCGACGACCGCTGAGGGGGGCTGGGATGTCGGACGACCTGATCCTCCGCCCGCGGCTGGGCCTCGAGGGCCTCTGGATCGACGGCGACGACGACGTGAGGGTCGAGGTGCGCGAGGAGCTGACCTGCACCCTCGTGGGCACGATCGAGGCCTCCTGGGTCCACCCGAGCGAGGCGATCCCGGTGCTGCGGGTGCGCGCGGTCGTCGAGAACGAGCCCCGCGACGACCTCGAACGCAGGGTCGCCGAGGCCGTCGAACGGGCCAGGCGCGCGCGGCGCCGCTCGATCCGGCCGTGTGCCGACTGCGGCGAGCCGACCCCGCCCGAGCACGCCACGGACGTCGACGGCGTGCGGGTCTGCCACGGCTGCGCGAGCGCGCACCACGGCATCGTGTTCTAGGCGCGTGCGCGTCCGCGCGTCCCGCGCGCGGCACCGTGCGGGGTGCGCGCGCCGGCGCGTCCGGGGTGCCCGTCGGGGGCGCGTCCTGCGGGCATGGACGACACCGCGCCCGAGCCGATCCGGATCCCCGCCGACGAGGAGACGGCCGTCTACGCGAACGACGTGGTGGCCTGGTGCTCGCGCCATGACGTCGCCCTCGACCTGCACGCCGTCGGGCCCCTCGAGGAGGGCGAGCGGCCCGCGACGCCGGTCGTGCGCGTGCGCCTGCCGGCGAGTATGGTCCTCACCGTGATCGAGCAGCTGCAGACGGCGCTCGCCGCCTACATGGGGGAGGACGGCCGATGACCCGGGCCGCCGCCGAGCCGCCGTATCGCCTGGCGATGGTCGACGGCGGCTACACGGTCACCGAGCCCGTCACCGGCCTGCGGGTCGAGGACGCGCACCTCACCCGCGGCATGGGGCGGATGCACCGCCTCCTGATCGATCGCCGTGACGAGCTCGCCGCGCGCGACCCGGCCACGCTGTCCGCGGAGGAGCGGCGCGACCTCGAGCACCTGTGCTCGTACCCGGACGCGTTCCTGCAGCACGGGCTGCAGCTCGGGCGGGATGCGGCGTGACGCCCATCAATGCACCGGTAGGTGCACCGGAAGACGGTGCATGGTACGGTGCGCCTGTGTCCCGGGTCTACGCAAACCGCACACCGCTCGTCGACGAGATGATCGAACGCGCGCCGGAGGCGCTCGGCCTCGAACCCGACGCCTCGACGCCTGCGCGGCTCGAGGCCTGGCTGGCGTACGCCCGCGCCGCGTTCGAGGCGGAGCGCCGGGCTCGCGCGTACGCCGACCTCGCGGATCTCGAGGCCGAGCGGCTGGCCGTGATCCATGCCGCCAACCTGCAGGCCGCGGCCGACGGGCTCCTGTGATCGTCCGCCGCGGGGGCGTCCACCCGCTCGACCTGCGCGACGACCGGGGGCGTCCGGCGACGACCCGCGCGACGCACATCGTGGTGATCAGCGAAGACGCCTGGAACCTCGCAATGGGGAGCGTGGTGGGTGTGCCGATCGTGCCCGGCGCGCCCACCGTCGATCTCTTCCACGTCGGGATCGCCGCCCTCGGCCACGCGGACGCGTCGCTCGCGCAGTCCTTCGGCCGGGCCTCGCTCGGCGACGAGGTGCTCGTCGTCGACCCGGCACCCGTCGCTGATGCGGTCGCCGCCTACCTCGGGCTCGACGACCTGCGCGCGATGCGCATCCGTCGGCCCGTGCCCATGCCGCGCGACGAGTCGCGGGCGCGGCAGAAGGAGATCCACTGGGCCGACGTGGGGCTCGACGAGCGCAAGCGGCTGCTCGTCCTCAGTCCCGACGAGCGCAATGCCACCGCGCCGTACGTGACGACCCTCTACACGACGTCGCGCGACAAGCGCAATCGCCGCCCCTGGCAGGTGCCCGCGGCGGGCGGCTGGGTGATCACCGGCGACCTCCTGGTCCGGGGGCATCGGTCGCTCGAGCACCGGCGCCGGCCCTCGCCCGCCCGGGCCAGCGCCGGCGAGATGGCCGAGGTGGCCAGCGGCGTGCGCGACCTCCTGTCCGGTTGAGCGGGCTCAGGCGCAGGCGAACCCGCGCCAGCCGTCCGCGATGACCTCGTCGCAGGCCTCGATGTAGGTGCCGACGCCGCCGATGTAGGGCAAAAAGACGCGCGGCTTGCCGGGGATGTTGGCGCCCATGTACCAGGACGCGGCCTGCGGGTAGAGGGTGGCGTAGGCGGCGCGCTGGACCTCCGCGTCCCAGTCGGCCTGGGCCTCGGCGGTCGGCTCCATCACGGCCACGCCCGTGTCCGCGCAGTGGCCGATCGCCTGGTCGCAGAGCTCGGCGTGGTGCTCGATCGTGGTCATCATGTTCGCGAGGACGGACGGGCTGCCCGGCCCCGTCAGCGTGAACAGGTTCGGGTAGCCGTGCACCATGAAGCCGAGGTACGAGCCCGGGCCGTCGGCCCACTCCTCGCGCAGGGAGCGCCCGTCGCGCCCCCGGATGTCGACGGCCATCAGCGCCCCGGTCATGCCGTCGAAGCCGGTGGCGAGCACGATCGCGTCGAACGGCCACTCTCGGCCCTTGGCGATCAGCCCGTCCTCGGTGATGCGCTCGATCGGGTCGTCCTTGATGTCGACGAGCTCGACGTTCGGGCGGTTGAAGGTCTCGTAGTAGCCGTGGTCGACGCACAGGCGCTTCGTGCCGAGCGGGTGGTCCTTCGGGCACAGGAGCTCGGCCGTCGCGGGGTCCGCGACCTTCTCGCGGATCTTGCGGTGCACGAACTCGACGGCGATCGCGTTGGCCTCCGGGTTCGAGGTCATGTCCGAGAAGGCGCTCAGAAACGAGAAGGAGCCCTGGTGCCAGCGCCGCTCGAGCTCGGCCTCGCGCTCGGCGGGCGTGAGGTCCTCGGCGCGGCCGGGGGGCAGCGGCCAGATGTCGCCGGTCGCGCCGGTGCGGGCGAGCGCGCGGGTCTCGGGGTAGCGGTCCTTGCGGTCGGCCTCCTGCTCGGGGCTGATCGGGGCGTTCCAGGCCGGGATCGAGAAGTTGGCGGTGCGCTGGAAGACCGTCAGGTGCTCGGCCTGGGCGGCGATCTCGGGGATCGCCCCGATGCCCGACGAGCCCGTCCCGATCACGGCCACCCGCCTGCCGGTGAAGTCGACGCCCCCCTCGGGCCAGGCGGCCGTGTGGTACCAGTCGCCCTCGAAGCCGTCGAGGCCCTCGAAGGCGACGACGTTCGGGACGGACAGGCAGCCCGTGGCCATCACGAGGAAGCGCGCCTCGACGGGGCCGGCGCTCGTCTCCACCCGCCAGGCCTCCGCCGCCGCGTCCCAGGCCGCCGCGGTCACCTCGGTCTCGAGGCGGATGTCGCGCATCAGGTCGTGGCGCTCGGCGACGTGGCGGATGTAGCGGAGGATCTCGGCGCAGGTCGAGTAGCGCTCGGGCCACGACCACTCCTGCTCGAGCTCGGGGTCCCACGAGTACGAGAAGGTCATGCTCTCGACGTCGCAGCGCAGGCCCGGGTAGCGGTTCCACCACCAGGTGCCGCCGACGGACGGCGCGCGGTCGACGACCTCGCCGGCGAGCCCGCGCCGGCGCAGGAGCCAGAGCAGGTACAGCCCCGACAGGCCCGCGCCGACGACGAGGACGTCGAGGCGGCGGGGCGCGGCGGCCACGTCACACCTCCAGGGCGAGCAGCTCGGCGAGGTGCGCCTCGACCTGCGGCAGGTAGCCCGGGTCGGTGGCGATCAGGCCCATGTGGCCGTCGAGCGAGTCGATCACGCGCAGCTCGCCCCGGGGGACGAGCGCGATCTCGGCCTCGACGTCGCGCGGCGGGAAGAACATGTCCTCGGAGATCGGCATCGCGTAGACGACGGCCGCGATCCGGCCGAGCGCGGCCGCGAGGTCGCCGTCCGTGGTGCGGGCGACGTCGGCGCGCTGCCACTTCCACGCCATCGCGAGCAGCGAGTTGGGGTCGAGCACCTCGTGGTAGCCGTGCGTGAACTCGCGCGTGAAGTCCTCGAACGTGGCGAAGTCGCCGGTGCGCCGCCACAGCTCCTGCTTGTACCACTCGGTCGACCAGCCCATCACGCCGGCCAGGCGCCCGTGCAGGCGCAGGCCCTCGGCGACCTCGGCGGCCGACGCGTACGCGCCGCCCCGGAAGCCCGGGTCGGAGGCGATCGCGTCCATCAGGGTCTGCGTGTAGAGGAAGTCGTGGTGCGTGTTCCGGGCGGTGCCGGCGATCGGCGCGGCCCGCCGCACCCGGTCGGGGAAGCGCACGGCCCACTCCCAGGTCTGCTGCGCGCCCATCGAGCCGCCCACCACGAGCGCGAGCTCCTCGACGCCGAAGCGCTCGCGCAGGAGCCGCTCCTGGGCGCGCACGTCGTCGGAGATCCGCACCTTGGGGAAGCCCGGCCCCGCGTGGGGGCCGTCGACGGTGTGCGGCGAGGTGGAGAGGCCGTTGCCGATCTGGTTGGCCACCACGATGAAGTAGCGCTCCGGGTCGAGCACGCGGCCCGGGCCGATGTAGACCCGGTTCATCACCTCGTGGGTGCCCGAGTACCACGTCGGCACGAGGATGCAGTTGTCGCGCGCGGCGTTCAGCGTGCCGTGCGTCGAGACCGCGATCTCGAGGTCGGGGATCACCCCGCCCTCCTCGAGCTCGAAGTCGCCGAGGCCGACGAGCTCGTACGGCCCGTGGAACTCCTCCGTGTAGAACGGGTTGTCGATCGCCATCGCCGGAAACCTCCTCTCACTGGGTGATTCTAGGCGCGGAGCGGGTGCGCGCAAGGGCTCGCCCGAGCCCCTGCCGGTGGCTATGCTCGTACCCGTGTCCGCGGCCCTCGTCAACGCGCTCGACGAGCACGAGCGGAGATTCCGGGGGGACGCATGAGACAGGAGTACCCGGGCTCGGCGTACACCATCATCAAGACCGGCGTGGGTGGTGGCTGGGAGTTCCACGAGCCCGTGACCGGGTTGCGCTCGAGCGCCCACCGCTTCGACGATGCGATGGCCGGCATGCACCGTCGCATCATCGCCCGTCGCGACGAGCTGGCCGCGCGCGATCCGGCGTCGCTCGACGCCGCGGAGCGACGCGACCTCGCGCACCTGCGCGGCTACGGCGAGTTCTTCCTGCGGGAGGGGAGCCGGGTCGCCGCGCGGGCGGCGTAGCCGCCGGGCGCGCTAGTCCCCGTGCACGAGCGCGGCCTCCTCGCGCTCGAGCTCGCCCTCGTAGATGTAGCGCTCGCGCGGGTCGAAGAGCTCGCGGCCGGCCAGGTAGCCCTCGTAGATCGCGTGGTCGAGCTTGCGCACGGCCACGCAGTCGCCGACGCGGTGCACGTGGGGGTGGCGCTCGACGAGCTCGAGGTAGAGGGCGTCGGCGGGCTTGGCGCCCGTGACGACGACGGTGTCGGCGTGGAGGGGCTCCTCGGGCTCGCCCGTGTAGAGGTTGACCATCTCGACGCGGGTGCCGTCGATGGACGCGGCCCAGTGGTTGATCGAGTACGTCAGGCCCTTCCTGAACAGCCGCTCGTAGAGGGTGGCCATGTCGAGGCCGCCGAGCGTGAACGGGAAGAGCTGGTTCCAGCGGGTCGCGACGTGGACGGCGAGGCCGCGGTCGAGCAGCATCTCGGCGGCGCCCGCGGCGGCGCGCGAGCCGTCGTCGTCGAGCAGGACGACGCGGCCGGTGGCCGGCCTCGAGCCGTCGATCGCCTCCCACAGGGTCAGGGCGTTGGCCGTCTCGATGCCCGGGATCGCGTCCGCCATCGGGAACACGCTCGAGAAGCCCGTCCGGGTCGGCACGGCGCCCGTGGCCACGATGATCCCGTCGGGGTCGAGGTCGAGGACGGCGTCGGCGGTGGCCTCGACGCCGAGGCGCACGTCGACGCCGCCCTTGGCCATCTGCACCTCGAGGTCGCGGGTGACGACCTTCCACATGTGCCGGCCCGGCGTCTGCGTGACGAGGTTGAGCTGGCCGCCGAGGACGGCGTCGCGCTCGAGCAGGATCGCCTCGTGGCCGCGCTTGGCGAGCGTGTCGGCGGCCTTCATGCCGGCGGCGCCGCCGCCGACCACGACCCAGCGGCCCGGGCTCTCGGCGGGCGGCAGCTCGCCGAAGCGGCCCTCGCGGCCCGTCGCCGGGTTGACGGTGCAGGAGACGGGGAAGCCCTTGTAGATGCGGCCGATGCAGCCCTGGTTGCCGCGGATGCAGTGGATGATCTCGTCGGCCTTCCCCTGGGCGGCCTTGTTCGCGAACTCGGGGTCGGCGATCAGGGCGCGCGTCATCGCCACCATGTCGGCCTTGCCGGAGGCGACGATCTCGTCGGCCAGGGCGGGGTCCTTGATGCCGCCGACCGTGAAGACGGGGATCGAGGCGACGGCCTTCACCTTCGCGGTCATCTCGACGAGGTAGCCGTCGGGCTCGTCCGAGGGCTGCATCGCCATGTGGATGTTGTGGTAGCCCGCGGCCGAGACGTTGATGTAGTCGATGCGGCACTGGTCCTGCAGGTGCAGGGCGGCCTCGACCGCGTCCTGGTCGGTCAGCCCGCCCGGCATGAAGTCGTGCAGGCTGAGGCGGATGCCGACGGTCCAGTCGTCGCCGACCTTGGCGCGGATCGCGTCGATCACCTCGCGCGTCAGGCGCAGGCGGTTCTCCATCGAGCCGCCGTAGCCGTCCTCGCGCTTGTTGTAGAGCGGCGACCAGAACTGGTGCAGCAGGTACGAGTGGGAGAGGTGCACCTCGGTGCCGTCGAAGCCGCCCTCGCGGCTGAGCTCGGCGCACAGCGCCCACCACTCGACGAGCTCGTCGATGTCGGCCTGCTCCATCGCCTTCGGCATCTCGCCGTAGGAGGGGCTCTTCACGTTCGACGGGCCCCACAGGACGCGGATGTCGTCGGCCGAGTCGGAGGTGGCGTTGCCGCCGAAGTGGTTGAGCTGCTCGAAGATGCGCGCGCCGTGCTCGTGGACCGCGTCCGTCAGGCGCCGGTTCGTCTTGACGGCGTCCTTCAGGTACGCCCACATGAAGCGCTGGTTGCCCGTCGTCGACGTCGGATGCACCAGCCGGTTGCCGGTGATCAGGAGGCCCGCGCCGCCCTTCGCGCGCGCCACCTGGTAGTCGACGTCGCGCTGCGTGTCGTGCCCGTTCTGCGAGTACATCTTCGCGTGCGCGGTCTGCATCACGCGGTTTCGGACCTCCGTCGCGCCGATGCGGAGCGGGCTGAGCAGGTGCGGGTAGGCGGCGTCGGCGCTCATCTCGGAAATCCCCTCCTGACGGGACGATTGACCGGGATCGTAGGCGAGGGCGGGCGCCCGCGGAAGGGCGGGAACCCCGCATGCGGGGCGCGCTCGCCGGGCGGCCTCAGGCGGGGCGGCGCGCGACGAGGTCGACGAGCGCCGACATGCCCTGGTGGCGGGGGCCCTCGTCGAGGACGGCGTCGTACTCCTCGAGCAGCAGCACCTCGAAGCCGGGGAAGGCCGTCGCGAGCTCGTCGGTGGTGTAGAGGTGGTCGAGCTGCTTCGGGCCGCCCGTGCCGTAGGCGAGCTGGCCCGGGCCGTAGCCCTCGAGCAGGAGCAGGCCGCCGGGCCGCAGGGCGGCGGCCATCCGCTCGAACATCCGCCGCCGGCCGACCGGGTCCGTGAACTGGATGAAGATCGCGACGACGGCGTCGTAGGCCGCCTCGGGCCAGTCCCACTCCTCGAGGTCGGCCTGCTCGAAGCGGACCCGGACGCCGCGCTCGGTGGCCAGCCGCTCGGCCTTGGCGAGCGCGTTCGACGCGGCCTCGACGGCGTGGACCTCGTGGCCGAGGCCGGCCAGGTGCGTGGAGTTGCGGCCCTCGCCGTCGGCGACGCAGAGGACCCGCGCGCCGGGGGCGAGTCGGCCCGCCTCGCGGGCGAGGAACGCGTTCGGCTCGGTCCCGAACAGGTACCCGTCGCCCTCGAAGCGCCCCTCCCAGGTCTCGATGTTGGCCTTGCTCATCGGGACGGGGCGGTCGGGTGCGGGCGGGTCGCGTTGCACATGGCTCGGCCAGCGTAGCCGGCCGCGCCATCCCGGTGGCCGAGCGCGCGGCGCCGGGCGCGAGCCGTGCGCATCCGGCGCGGCCGCGTGCACCCGCCGTCCGGCCCGGAGCGGCAGGCTACGGGCATGGACCGCCCGGATACCGCCGGTATACTCAAGCCCATGCCGCTCGAGACCACGATCAAGGTGGACCGCGACCTGCGCGACCGCCTCAACGCCGCCGCGCGCGAGCAGCGGATGACGCCGTCCCAGCTGATCGGGATCCTGCTCGGCGAGTACGAGCGCCAGCGCTGGGTCGAGGCCGCGGTCGCCGAGATGCGCGCGGCACCGAAGGAGGTCTGGGACGAGTACAGGCGCGAGGTCGAGTCGATGGACGACTCGCTGATGGATGGACTCGAGGACGAGCCGCCGTATCCCGTGCCGACGTGGATCGCCGAACTCGACCGGAAGGAGGGCGAGGCGGATGCATGAGCTCGCTCCGGGCGATGTGCTGTGGGTCGACTTCGGCCGCACCGTCGGCACGGAGCAGCGCGGCAGGCGACCGGCGGTCGTCGTCGGATCGGCGGCACACTCCTCCGGGACGGGCGATCTCGTGATCGTCGTGCCGTGCACCTCGCGGTTTCGGGGATGGCGGTCGCATCTCCCGCTCACCGGCGAGCTGCGCCTCGAGCAGCCGACGTACGCGATGACGGAGCAGCCTCGTGCGATCAGCCGTCGGCGCATCCGGCGGCACATCGGGTCGCTCCACGGCCGCTGCCGGCAGGACATCGCGCTGGCCGTGCGGTCGTGGGTCGACGCGCCGCCGCTCTTCGACCGCTAGGCGAGCCGCGCCGGCAGGTGCAGCCAGCCCCTGAGGGTGGTGTGCACGAACGGGGTCGGCGGGCCCGTCAGCTCGAGGGTCGCGACGCGGCGGGCGAGCTCGGTGATCAGGGCGTCGGACTCCTGCCGGGAGATCGGCTGGCCGACGCACTGGTGGATGCCCATCCCGAACGACAGCTGACCGCCCGCGTTGCGGTCGATGTCGAAGACGTGCGCGTCGTCGCCCCAGCGGCGCGGATCGCGGTTGGCGGCGCCGACCAGGAGCAGCACCTTCGCGCCGGCCTCGAGCTGGACGCCGTCGATCTCGACGGCGCGGCTCGTCGTGCGGTAGAACGACTGGAACGGCGCGTCGTGGCGGAGCGCCTCGTCGATCGCGAACTTCGCGAGCGACGGGTCGGCGTGCACCTTCGCCCACTGGTCGGGGTGCTCGGCGAGCAGCTTGAGGGTGATCGCGATCGCCTGGATCGTCGTGTCGAGGCCGGCCGACAGCATCGCCCGCACGAGCAGCACCGCCTGCTCGGGCTCGATCACGCCCTCGTCGGCGTACGCCCAGATCCGCGCGCCCATCCCGTCGGGCGCGAGGCGCTCGCGCGCGCAGTTCTCCATCACGTAGTCGATCGTGTCGAGTCCCTCGGCGACCGTCTGGCGGTGGAGCTCGTTGTCGGGGCCGAAGTAGGAGAAGTTCATCGCGCCGTGGCGGACGAGGTGCTGCTCGCGGCCCTCCCGCGGGATGCCGACGGCGTCGCCGAACAGCCGCAGCGTGAACGGCTCGGCGAGGTCGTGCACGAGGTCGAGCTCGCCGCGGGCGAGCGCGGCGTCCGCGAGCTCGGCCGCGTACGCGTCGAAGCCGGGGCGCAGCTTGCGCATCGCGCGCGGCGCGATCACGCCGGTCATCGCCTCGCGCATCGGGGTGTGGCGGGGCGGGTCCGACTCGAGGATGCCCTGCGGCCGCCAGTTCGGCGTCACGTGCAGGTTGACGGGCCCGACGCCGGCGCCCGAGATGAACGTCTCGTGGTCGACGAGGATGTCGCGGACCGCGTCGAAGTGCGTGAACGCGAACACCCCGTGCCCCGACAGCCAGACCGCGGTCTCCTCCGCGAGCATCCGCGCGAACAGGGGGTAGGGGTCGACGAGGTGCTCGGGCGCGTACGGGTCGTCGTCGTAGACGGGGGCCACGGCGCGCACCCTACCTATGATCCCCGCGGATGGCCGACGCCCCCTTCATCGTCGAGCTGCGGGACGGCAGCGAGCTCGAGGTCGCCGCGGACGAGAGCATCGTCGACGCGCTCGAGCGCAGCGGCCGGCGCGTCCTCACCTCGTGCCGCGAGGGCAACTGCGGCACCTGCGAGACCGTGGTCCTCGGGGGCGAGGTCGACCACCGCGACCAGCTCCTCGACGACGACGAGCGCGCCGCCAACGACGTGATGATGATCTGCGTGTCGCGCGCCCGGGGCGAGCGGCTCGTGCTCGACCTCTAGCCCTGCGGCGCCGAGGGTGATGACGAGGGCGCGCAGCATGGGGCGATGCTACCGCCTGGGCGGGCGCGTCAGCCGTGCAGCGCCCGGATCGCCCCGTACAGCACCTCCGCGGCGAGCGCCGCGTCGCGGGTGTCGGAGTCCTCGAGCGGGGTGTGCGAGAGGCCGTCCTTGCAGGGCACGAACATCATCGCGGTCGGCACGCGGTCGGCCACGCACATCGTGTCGTGCGCGGCGCCCGACGGCATCACCATGAACGGCTCGTCCGTCGCCTCGGCCTCCTGCCGGAGCGCCTCCACGATGCCGGCGTCCATCGGCGTCACGTCGAGGCCCTGGCGCTCGACCCACTCGAAGCCGCAGCCCTGCGCCTCGGCGCGCTCGCGGGCGTACGGCACGATGCGGTCGCGCAGCGCGAGGTGGCCGCCCGTCACCGAGCGGGTGTCGAGCGAGACGCGCATGCCGCCCGGCACCACGTTGATCAGGCTCGGGAAGGACTCGACCTCGCCGGTCGTGCCGACCGTCGTCTCGCCGATCTCGTTGGCGAGCCGCTGCACCTCGAGGATCGTCTCGGCGGCGGGGATCGAGGCGTCGACGCGGAAGTCCATCGGCGTGGCGCCGGCGTGGTCGGCGCGGCCCGTGAAGTGGAAGTCGCCGTGCACGTAGCCGGCGATCGCGTGCACGATGCCGAGCCGGTTGCCCGTGTCCTGCAGGACGCGGCCCTGCTCGATGTGCACCTCGACCCAGCCGGTCAGCCCGTCGAGCTCCGTGATGGCGTCGCGCCAGTCCCCGACCGGGTAGCCGGCGGCCTCGGCGGCGTCCCAGAACGGCACGCCCTCCGGGCTCACGAACTTGCCCTTCAGCTCCTCCTCGGTGACGCGCTGCAGCATGATCCGGGAGCCGAGCAGCATCTGCCCGAAGCCCGAGCCCTCCTCCTCGAGGAACGAGATCAGGCGCAGCGGCAGGTGCTCGCCGGACTCCTGCGCGAGCCGGCAGACCTCGAGCGCCGTGACCACGCCGAGCGTGCCGTCGTACTTGCCGCCGTTGCGGTTCGAGTCGCAGTGCGAGCCGATCCCGAAGGCGGGGGCGCCCTTCGGCACGTTCGAGGCGATCAGGGTGCCGACGGGATCGCGCCAGACCTCGAACCCGATCAGCTCCAGCTCGCGCGTGAAGTACCGGAGCGTGTTCTCGTAGACGTCGGTGTAGGCGTAGCGGCGGATGCAGTCGGGCGACTCCGTGTAGTCGGGGCCCGCCAGGGTCTCGATGTCGTTCTCGATGCGCGCCGCCGAGCGGTCGCGGTCGATCGTCACGGTCTTGGCCATCTCTCGTCGTCCTTCCCCTGGTTCCCCCGGCGCGTCCTACACCTCGACGTCGCCGAAGGCGCCGGCCTCGGCGAGCTGGTCGATCTCGTCATCGGCGATCCCTGCCACCTCGCGCAGCACCGCGCGGGTGTGCTCGCCGCGCTTCGGGGCGGGCCTGAGCTCCTCGGCCGCGCCCGGCATGCGCAGGGGCGAGCGGACCTGGCGCACCGTGCCGAGCACGGGGTGCTCGGTCTCGGCGATCAGGTCGCGCGCGACGGTCTGCGGGTCGGCGCAGGCCTCGGCGATCGAGTAGATCGGGCCCGACGGCACGTCGGCGGCGGCCAGCGCGGTGACCCAGTGCGCCGTGCTGTTCGTGCGCAGGACGGCCTCGAGCGCGGCGGTGCACGCGTCGCGGTGCTCGGAGCGCGCCGCGATCGTGGCGAAGCGCTCGTCCTCGAGCATCCACTCGGTGCCGATCGCGCCGCACAGGTTCTCGAAGAACTTCTGCTTCGCGCAGGCGATCACGACCCAGCCGTCCGCCGTCGGGAAGTTCCCGAACGGCACGATCGACGGGTGCGACGAGTTGCGCGTGCGGATCGGCTCCCAGCCGCGCGACAGGTGCCAGGTGGTGACGTACATGTCGAGGTTCAGCGCCGTCTCGAAGAGCGACACGTCGACGTCGCAGCCCGTGCCGTCGCGGCGCGCGCGCCAGAGCGCGCACATCATCCCGAGCGCGGCCGCGTAGCCGGTCGACATGTCGACCAGCGAGAGGCCCGACTTCGTCGGCGGCCCGTCGGGGTCCCCGGTCAGGCTCATCCAGCCGGCCATGCCCTGCGCGATGTAGTCGTAGCCGCCCTCGGCGGCGCGCGGTCCGGTCATGCCGAAGCCGGTCAACGACGCGCAGACGATCGCCGGGTTGAGGTGCTTGAGGTCGTCGTAGGTGATGCGCAGCTTGGCCGGGCCGTCGCCGCGCAGGTTCGAGAAGACGGCGTCGGCGTGGGGGACGAGCCGCTCGAACGTGGCGCGCCCGACCTCGGAGCGCAGGTCGAGCGAGATCGACTCCTTGTTGTGGCAGAACGTCTCGAAGAAGAGCGAGTCCTCGCCCTCCTGGAAGGGCGGCACGTAGCGGCCGATGTCGCCCTTCGAGCCGGGGTCCTCGAGCTTGACGATGCGGGCGCCGAGGTCGGCCAGGTGGACGGTGCCCCATGGCCCGGCGCCGTACTGCTCGATGGCCAGGACCGTGACGTCTTCGAGGGGGCGTCGCATGGTCGGCAGCGTAGCCGCAAACGTGCGCGGCGTGGAGGTATGGCGCGTCCCGGCGGGGGACGCGGGGAGGGGGGACGGGGG
>JBMTER010000026.1:0-13486 GCA_049433345.1 Gaiellales bacterium
CAGCCGGCGCCAGCGCGCCGGCCGGGGGTCCCCCCGCCCGCCGCGGGGGGGGGGGGCCGAGTCCGGGCCGTAGGCGGGCGCGAAGGCCGCGGGCGGCCGCGCGGCCACCGCGTTCGTGCGCCCGTCGGGCGATGGGGCGACGGCGACGGGGTCGGCGGCCCCGATCAGCGCCTCGACGTCGTCGGTCGTCACGTAGGGCAGGTCGGCGGCGATCACCACGGCGAGCGGCGCGTCGGGGTAGGCGGCGAGCCCGCGGCGGACGCTGCCGGTCAGGTCCTCGCCCCCGTCGTCGACCACCACAGCGCCGAGCTCGCGTGCCGCGATGTACGCCATGGGGTCGGACGAGACGATCGCGACCTCCAGGCCCGCGCCCTGGCAGGCGTCGACGACCCGCGTCAGCATGCGCAGCGCGAGGTCGTGGCGGCCCTGGGCGTCCAGGACCGACCCGAGGCGCGACTTGGCGTCGTCCAGGGACTTGAGCGGCACCAGGGCTATCATCCCGCGGCAGTCTACGTCCGCCCGGCGGACGGCAAGGGGGACACCGTGATCCGGATCGGCTACAAGGCCTCGAGCGAGCAGTTCGCCCCGCGCGAGCTCCTGGAGTTCGCCGTCCACGCCGACGCCAAGGGCTGGGACACGATCGCGATCTCCGACCACTTCCAGCCGTTCCGGCACACGGGCGGCCACTCGCCGTTCTCGTTCGCGTGGATGGGGGCGCTCGTCGAGCGCACCTGCCACGCCACGATCGGCACCAGCGTGATCACGCCGACCTTCCGCCATCACCCGTCGACGATCGCGCAGGGCTTCGCGACCCTCGCGTGCCTCGCGCCGGGGCGCATCTTCCTCGGCGTGGGCTCCGGCGAGTCGATGAACGAGGTCGCGCCGACCGGCGTCGACTGGCCCGACGGCCCCGAGCGCCTGAAGCGCCTGAAGGAGTCGCTCGCGCTGATCCGCGCGCTGTGGGACGGCGAGCGCGTCACCTTCGAGGGCGACTACTACCGCACGGACAGCGCGACGATCTACGACAAGCCCGATGCTCCGCCGCCGATCTACGTCGCGGCCGCCGCGCCGCTCGCCTCGCGCTACGCGGGCGCGACCGCCGATGGCTTCATCACCACGTCGGGCAAGCCGCGCGAGCTCTACACGGAGAAGATCCTGCCGGCGCTGGCCGAGGGCGCCGAGAAGGCGGGGCGATCGCCGTCCGACCTCGACCTCCTGATGGAGATCAAGCTCTCGTACCACCCCGACCTCGAGCAGGCGAAGGCCGACTGCGGGTTCTGGGCGCCGCTCGCCCTGCCGGCCGAACTGAAGAAGGACGTGCACGATCCCGTCGAGCTCGAGCGCCTCGCCGACGACCCGTCGGTCGACGCCACCAGCCGCTTCATCTGCACGAACGATCCCGATGAGGCCGTCGAGCGGATCGCGGCGTACGTGGAGATGGGCTTCACGAACCTCGTCTTCCACTACCCGGGTCCAGACCAGATCGGCTTCGTCGACCGCTTCGAGGCGGACCTGCGCCCCCGCATCGCCGCCCGCTGGGGCTAGGCTTCGGAGGTGCTGACCGACGCCGAGGCCCGCGCGCTCGCCGACGAGGCGCGCCCCGACATCGCCGGCCTCTGCGCCGACGCGCGCGCCCGCCGGGATGCGGTCCGGCCGCGGCTCGTCACCTACTCGCCGAAGGTCTTCGTGCCGCTGACGGTCCTCTGCCGGGACGTCTGCCACTACTGCACGTTCGCCAAGCCGCCCCGCAAGGGCCAGCGCTCGTACATGACGCCCGACGAGGTCGTGGCGCTCGCGCGTGCCGGTGCGGACCAGGGCTGCCGCGAGGCGCTGTTCACCCTCGGCGACAAGCCGGAGCTGCGCTACCCCGCCGCCCGCGCCGAGCTCGCCGAGCTCGGCTTCGAGACGACGGCCGCCTACCTCGCGCACTGCATGGAGCGGGTGCTCGCGGAGACGGGCCTCCTGCCGCACGCGAACCCCGGAGTCCTCGACGACGCGGAGCTCGCCGCGCTGCGCGCCTTCGCGCCGAGCCAGGGGATCATGCTCGAGACGGCCAGCGCGCGGCTGAGCGAGCGGGGCATGCCGCACTTCGGGTCGCCCGACAAGGACCCCGCCGTGCGGCTCGACGCGCTCGCCCGCATGGGCCGGCTGCGCATCCCGACGACGAGCGGCATCCTGATCGGCATCGGCGAGACCCGCGCGGAGCAGGTCGAGGCGCTGCTCGCGCTGCGCGACCTGCACCTCGCGCACGGCCACCTGCAGGAGGTGATCGTCCAGAACTTCCGGGCGAAGCCCGACACGCGGATGGCCGACGCGCCGGAGCCCTCGCTCGACGACCACCTCTGGGCGCTCGCCGTGGCCCGACTGATCCTGCCCGACGACGTGGCGCTGCAGGCGCCGCCGAACCTCGCGCACGCCGACTTCCCGCGCCTCTTGGAGGCGGGCATCGACGACTGGGGCGGGGTCTCCCCGCTGACGCCCGACCACGTCAACCCCGAGGCGCCATGGCCCGAGATCGCCCGGCTCGCCGAGGCGACCGCCGCGCACGGCAAGACGCTCGCGCCGCGGCTCACCGTCTACCCCCGCCACCTCGACGGCGACTGGGTCGAGCCCGCACCGCTCGCCGCGGCGCTGCGCCATGCCGACGGCCTCGGGCTCGCGCGCCCGGCCGACGGCTGGGTCAACGGCGTCTCGCCCGCGCCGCCGGTGCCCGCTCCCCGGATCGGCGCCGTGTCGACGGCGTTCGCGCGAGCGCTCGACCGCGCCGACGGCGAGCGACTGCTCGACGAGGCCGACGTCGAGGCGCTCCTCACCGCGCGCGGCCCCGAGCTCGAACGGCTCGTGGAGGCCGCCGACCAGCGCCGCCGTGAGCGCTGCGGCGACGAGGTCACCTACGTCGTCTGCCGAAACGTCAACTACACCAACGTCTGCTACTTCAAGTGCGGCTTCTGCGCGTTCTCGAAGGGCCGCCTCGCCGAGAACCTGCGCGGCCCCGCCTACCTCCTCGACGTCGACGAGGTCGCGCGGCGCGCCGCCGAGGCGTGGGCGCGCGGCGGCACCGAGGTCTGCCTGCAGGGCGGCATCCATCCCGGCTTCACCGGCGCCTGGTACCTCGACGCGCTGCGCGCCGTCAAGGAGGCGCGGCCCGAGATCCACGTGCACGCGTTCTCGCCGCTCGAGGTCTGGCAGGGCGCGGCGACGATGGGCTGGACGCTCGAGGAGTACCTCACCGAGCTGCGCGACGCCGGCCTCGGCAGCCTGCCCGGCACCGCCGCCGAGATCCTCGACGACGAGGTGCGCGCGGTGCTGTGCCCCGACAAGGTCTCGACCGACCAGTGGCTCGAGGTCGTCGGCACCGCGCACCGCGTCGGACTGCGGACGACCGCGACGATCATGTTCGGCCACGTCGAGCGGCCCGTGCACGTCGCGCGCCACCTGCTGCGCGTCCGCGACCTGCAGCGCGAGACGGGCGGCTTCACCGAGTTCGTACCGCTGCCCTTCATCCCCGAGGAGGCGCCGATCGCCCTCAAGGGACGCGCCCGCTACGGGCCGACGTTCGACGAGACGCTCGCGCTGCACGCCACCGCGCGGCTCGCGCTCGACCCCTTCGTGACGAGCATCCAGGCCTCGTGGGTGAAGCTCGGCCCCGAGGGCTCGCGCGTGCTGCTCGGCGCGGGCGTCAACGACCTCGGCGGCACGCTCATGGACGAGTCGATCTCGCGCGCCGCCGGGGGGTCGCACGGCCAGGAGTGCCCACCCGAGCGGATGGACGCGATCATCCGCGCCGCCGGCCGCGCGCCCGTGCAGCGCACCACGCTGTACGGCCGCCCCGACCCCGCGCAGGTCGCCCGCTCGTACGGCGCGCCGCCCCTCGCCGACACGACGCCACCGCCGTACGACGACCTCGGCCTCGAGAAGCCGGCGACGCTGATCCGTCCGGGACTCGCCCGCGTCAGCTGACACGGGCCGAGCGCCACAGGACGAGCGCGGCGGCGGCGCAGGCGACGGCCGCCCCGAGCAGCCAGCCCGCCAGCACGTCGCCCGGCCAGTGCACGCCGATCACGAGCCGGCTCGGTCCGAGCAGGACGCCGAGGGCGATCGCCACGACCCCGACGGCCTGCGCGAAGCGGCCGAGGCCGGCGCAGAGCAGGATGATCCCGAGCACGACCCACGAGTCGATGCCGGTCGTCGCGTGCCCCGACGGGAACGACGCCGTCGTCGGGAGGTAGGCCGACTCCGCCCAATCCGGGCGCTCGCGGCCGAAGGCCCCCTTGAGCAGGGTCTGCGCGACCCAGCCGCCGGCGGCGCTGAGGAGAAGCCACTCGGCCCAGCGCCGCCTGGTCGACCACAGCAGCGCCGCCACCACGATCACGACCGCGCCCGTCGAGACGTCACGGGTGGCGAGGCCGACGGCGTCCGCCGGGTCGACGAGCCACGCCGGGCGGCTGACGAGGTGGCCGCCGAGCCACTGGTCGAACCGCAACTGGGTGCTCCAGACGGCGTGCCCGAGACCGAGCAGCAGCGCGAAGCCGAGCAACACGGCGGCTGCGAGCAGCAGCGACCGCGAGCGCGGTGCGTCAGTCGACGCCTTCCTCCATCATCACGTCACGGCCCGGCTCGTGGGCTTCGGCGACGTGATCGGGTGCGACGTGCGCCCCGCCCGGGCCGAGGTGCCCCGAGATCGACGGCTGGGCCACGTCCAGCAGGCCCGCCTGCGCATAGATGTCGAGCTTGTCGCGCGAGTCCTGGATGTCGAGGTTGCGCATCGTCAGCTGTCCTATCCGGTCGAGCGGCCCGAAGGCGCTCGCCGAGCGCTCCATGCTCAACCGCTCGGGGTGATAGGTGAGGTTCGGGGAATCGGTGGCGAGCACGGTGTAGTCCTCGCCGCGGCGCAGCCGCAGCGTCACCTCACCCGTGATCGCGCGGCCGATCCAGCGCTGCAGCCCCTCGCGCAGCATCAGGGCCTGCGGGTCGAACCAGCGGCCCTCGTAGAGCAGGCGCCCGAGCCGACGTCCCTGGCCGCGGTACTGCTCGATCGAGTCCTCGTTGTGGATGCCGTTGACGAGCCGCTCGTAGGCGATGAAGAGCAGCGCCATGCCGGGGGCCTCGTAGATGCCGCGGCTCTTGGCCTCGATGATGCGGTTCTCGATCTGGTCGGACATGCCGAGGCCGTGGCGGCCGCCGATCGCGTTCGCCTCGAGGACGAGCTCGACCTGGTCGGCGAACTCGCGGCCGTTGATCGCGACGGGCCAGCCCTCGTGGAAGCGGACCGTCACCTCCTCGGGCTCGATCGCCACCGTCTCGTCCCAGTGGGCGACGCCCATGATCGGTGAGACGATGTCCATCGACGTGTCGAGGAACTCGAGCCGCTTCGCCTCGTGCGTGGCGCCCCAGATGTTGGCGTCGGTCGAGTAGGCCTTCTCGACGCTGTCGCGGTACGGCAGGCCGTGCGCCTGCAGCCACTCGCTGAGCTCCTTGCGGCCGCCGAGCTCGTCGACGAAGGCCTGGTCGAGCCACGGCTTGTAGATGCGCAGCGCCGGGTTGACGAGCAGCCCGTAGCGGTAGAAGCGCTCGATGTCGTTGCCCTTGTAGGTCGAGCCGTCGCCCCAGATCGAGACGCCCTCCTCGCGCATCGCGGCGACCAGCATCGTGCCGGTGACGGCGCGGCCGAGCGGCGTCGTGTTGAAGTAGGCGCGCCCGCCGGAGCTGATGTGGAAGGCGCCGCACTGGAGCGCGACGAGGCCCTCGCGCACGAGTTCGGCGCGGCAGTCGACGAGCCGCGCGGACTCGGCGCCGTACTGGAGCGCGCGACTCGGCACGTCGGACAGGTCGGGCTCGTCGTACTGGCCGAGGTCGGCCGTATAGGCGTAGGGCACGCCGCCCTTGTCGCGCATCCACGCGACGGCGGCAGAGGTGTCGAGGCCGCCGGAGAAGGCGATCCCGATCTTCTCGCCGACGGGGAGACTGGTGAGGACGTGGCCCATGGCCGCGAAGGCTACCGGGGGTCCGGGTCGGCGAGCGGCGCCAGGGGGTCCGCGATCTCCACCGTGGCGATCGTGCGGGCCCGCGCGTGCTCGACGACGCCGACCGCCCCGACGGCGACCACGATGCCGAGGCCCTGCAGGGGTGTCAGCGCCTGTGCGAGGAGGAGCCAGGCCACGAGCGCGCCAAACACCGGCTCGACCATGCTCAGCATGCTGGCGGCACCCGCGCCGACGCGGATCGATCCGGCCAGGATGACCGCGAACGAGAGCGCCGCCCCGATCACCACCACCCAGACCACGGTCGTCCATAGAGGCACCCCGACGGCTATCGCCCCGGGCAGGACCACCACGTCGCCCATGCGCGACCACGGAACCTCCCACACGGGCGCGACGACGGTGAACGCGAGGGCCGCGATCAGGAGCGGCCCGCCAGCGCGCGCGAACGGGTCGAAGCCGCGCGGCTGGCGCGGACTCAGGACCAGCATGATCGCGAACGTGATCATGCAGCCGAAGGCGAGCACGAGGCCGAGCGGTGTGACGGCGCCGAGCGCGCGACCGCCGAGGACCGCGAGGCCGATCCCCGCGATCGCCGCCACCATGGCCGCGTATGCATATCCCGGCAGGGACTCGCCGGCCCGGATGCGCTGGTAGACGGCGACGGGCAGCGGTGCGATGTACGCGATCACGAGGGCGAGCGCGATGTCCATGCGGCCGATCGCCTCGAAGTACAGGCCCTGCGACGCGAACATCCCGATCAGCGCGTAGCCGGCGATCGGCAACAGCATCGCGCGCGTGTAGCGCCGGCGCGCACGCAACACGAACGGCAGGAGCAGCAACGCCCCGCCGAGGGTGCGCACCGATGCGACCTGGGAGGGGGCGAGACCGCCGTCCATCGCGATCGCCGCGACCACGCCATTCGAGGCGAGCAGGGCGCAGCCGAGGATCACGAGCACGGCGCCGGCGCTTCGGTGGGACACGTCAGGCCGCCGCCGGATCCGGTACCGCCCGCAGGCGCACTGGCTCCGCGAAGCCGATCGCGACGAGCGCGTCGAACGGGATCACGGCCAGCGCGACCCACCGGTAGCCGCTGCGGCTGCTCACGGCCGCATCCTGACGGAGGACGTCCAGGCGCCGCCACAGACCATCAGCGGTCAACCGGCACGTCGGGCACGAGCACCCGCTTGGCACGGATCCGCGCCTGCTCGACCACGATGATCCCCGCCACGGTGACGGCGATACCGGCGGCCTGCAGCGCGGACAACGACTGCGCGAGCAGCGCCCACGCGAAGATGGCGGCGAGCACGGGTTCGGCAATGCCGACCATGCTCGAGGCTCCCGCTCCGACGAGACTGGTGCCGCCGACCCACGTCACGTAGACGCCGACCGAGCCGACGAGGACGACCACGGCGACGGCGACCCAGACCGGCATCGAGAAGCCGAAGCGCCCCGCGAACTCCGCGGTGGCGCCGAGCGCGTCGAAGGGCAGGGTCCACGGCGGCACGATCACCGCCCAGGCGACGACGGCGAACAGCATGCAGACCGCGGTGCGGGCGAGGGGCGGCAGCGCCGTGGTGAGGCCGGCCGCGAGGATCACGCTCGTCGCGTACGTGACCATCGCGGCGACCGCGAACAGGAAGCCCGCGAGCGAGATCGCGGAGGCCCCGGACCCGCCGAGGATGGCGAGGGCGACGCCGCCGACGGCGACGGCCATCGCGACCCACGCGTGCACCGGCAGGGTCTCGCCGAGCCGGACCCGCTCGTAGACGGCGACGAACAGGGGTGCCGTGAAGATGATCACGAGCACGAGCGCGATGTCGGCGTGGGAGATCGCCTGGAAGTACGCGCCCTGGCCGAGGACCAGGCCGATGATGCCGAAGGCGGCGAGCGGCAGGAGGTGTCCGCGCCGCAGCTTGCGCACGTGCGGCACGAGGAAGACGATGAGCACGATCGCGGCCCCGTAGATGCGCGTCGCCGACAGCTCCTGCGGGGCGACGCCCGCGTCGATGACGAGCCGCGCGAAGACGCCGTTCGCCGCCGCGAACGTGGCCGAGGCGGCCACCATCAGGTAGCCGAGCCAGGCGAGGGAGGCGCGGGGATCGGTCGACATCGCGGGCGGCACGGTACACCCCAGCCGGGCATACGTGGCTATGGGACTACGCTCCCACCATGAGCCATGCGAAGACCCTCTTCCTCGAGGACCTGCCCGTCGGATACGTCCTCACGTCGTCGGCCCGAATGATCACCGCCCAGGACATCGCCGACTACTGCGACCTCTCGGGCGACCACAACCCGCTGCACACCGACGACGAGTGGGTGCGGGCCAATACTCCCTTCCGGGAGCGGATCGCGCACGGCCTGCTCGTGCTCGGGGCCTCGTCGGGCACGCCGTGCCCCGAGATGGACGCGCTCCTGATCATCGCCTACCTGTCGGAGTCGCGGGAGTTCAAGGCGCCGACGTACCCGGGCGAGGCGATCACCACCACCTGGACGATCACCGAGAACCGCCCCTCCGCCTCGAAGCCCGACCGCGGCATCCTGCGAATGGCGGTCGCCTGCACGAAGGACGACGGCACGGTCGTGCAGTCCGGCGAGGACGTGCTCCTCGTCGCGCGCCGACCCGCCTAGGGAACGACGAAGGGGGGGGCCCCGCGCGTGCCGGACCGCCCCCTTCCGCGTCGTCTCCTACGCGATCGCCGGCATGCCCTCGAGGGCCTTGGCGGCCGCGTCGAGCTCCGAGTCGGGCAGCTCGATGTCCTCCATCGTGCCCGCGAAGTACGCGTCGTAGGCGGCGAGGTCGAAGTTGCCGTGGCCGCAGAGGTTGAACAGGATCGTCTTGGAGACGCCCTCCTCCTTGGCCCGCTCGACCTCGGCGACGACCTGCCGGATCGCGTGCGTCGGCTCGGGCGCCGGGATGATGCCCTCGGTGCGGGCGAAGCGCACGGCCTCCGCGAAGCACTCGCGCTGCGGGTAGGCCTGCGCCTCGATCAGGCCGAGGTTGAGCAGGTGCGAGACGAGCGGGGCGGCGCCGTGGTAGCGCAGGCCACCCGAGTGGATCGTGTCCGGGATGAAGCCATGCCCGAGCGTGTGCATCGGCAGGAGCGGCGTCAGCTGCGCCGTGTCGCCGAAGTCGTAGCCGTAGTGCCCGCGCGTCAGGGTCGGGCAGGCCGCGGGCTCGACGGCGACGACGCGGATGTCCCGGCCCGCGATCTTGTCCGCGAGGAACGGGAAGGCGATGCCGGCGAAGTTCGAGCCGCCGCCGACGCAGCCGACGACGACGTCGGGGTACGCGTCGAGCGCCTTCAGCTGCTCCTGCGCCTCCTGGCCGATCACGGTCTGGTGGAGCAGCACGTGGTTGAGCACGGAGCCGAGCGCGTACTTCGTGTCGTCGCGCGTGGCGGCGTCCTCGACCGCCTCCGAGATCGCGATGCCGAGGCTGCCCGGGCAGTTCGGATCGGTCTCGAGGATCGCGCGGCCCGCGTTGGTGTCCATCGACGGGCTGGCGACGATCTGGCCACCCCACGTCTCGATCATCGAGCGGCGGAACGGCTTCGAGTCGAACGAGGCGCGCACCTGGTAGACCTTGATCTCCAGGCCGAACTGGGCGCCGGCGAAGGACAGCGCGGAACCCCACTGGCCCGCCCCGGTCTCCGTCGCGATGCGCTTGACGCCCTCCTGGTGGTTGTACCAGGCCTGCGGGATCGCGGTGTTCGGCTTGTGCGAGCCGGCGGGCGAGGTGCCCTCGTACTTGTAGAAGATGCGGCAGTCCGTCCCGAGCGCCGCCTCCAGCTTGTCCGCGCGGTAGAGCGGCGTCGGACGCCACATCGCGAGGACGTCGCGGATCGGGTCGGGGATCGGGATCATCCGCTCCGCCGAGACCTCCTGGCCGATCAGGGCCATCGGAAACAGCGGTGCGAGGTCGTCCGGGCCGAGCGGCTGGCCGGTGCCCGGGTGCAGGGGCGGCGGCGGCATGCTCGGCAGATCGGCGGCGATGTTGTACCAGTGCCGCGGGATCTGATCGTCCTTGAGCGAGTACTTGTGGGCCATCGGGGCATCCTCTCCGGGAAGTACGGCGGCGAACGTGCCCCGAAAGGCTAGCCGGGAACCGGCTGCGGAGGCACGCTCAGCCGTCGACGTGCACGAGCAGGGCCTGGCCCTGCCCGACGCCGATGCAGGCCGCGGCGACGCCCGTGCCGCCGCCGCGGCGGCCGAGCTCGCGGGCGAGGTCGGCGACGAGCCGCGGCGCGGCCGCCCCCCCGGGATGCCCGTAGGCGATCGCGCCGCCGTGCCCGTTGACCCGCTCGGGGTCGAGGCCGAGCTCCCGGATCGCGATCAGGGGCACCGCCGCGAACGCCTCCTGCACCTCCCACAGGTCGACGTCGGCGACGCCGAGCCCGCCCCGGTCGAGGAGCGCGCGGATCGCCGGCACGGGCGCCTCCCCGAAGTCCTGCGGGGCGACGCCGACGGTGACGGCGTGGCCGAGTCGGGCGAGCGGCGCCCAGCCGTGCTCCGCGCAGGCGCGCTCGGAGGCGACCAGCATCGCGAGCGCACCGTCGGAGATCGGCGAGGCGTTGCCCGCCGTGATCGCGCCGTCGGGGGTGAAGGCCGCGGGCAGCTCGGCGAGGGCCTCGAGGGTCGTGCCGGGGCGGATGCCCTCGTCGCGCGCCACGTCGCCGACCGGCTCGACGCCGTCCGCGTGCAGGCCCGCCTGCCAGGCGGCGTGGGCCCGGGCGTGGCTGCGCAGCGCCCAGTCGTCCATCTCGACGCGGGTGATGCCGTGGCGGGCGGCGAGCTGCTCGGTGGCGGCGCCGAGGGACAGGGTCCACTCCGCGTCCATCGCCGGGTTGACCATCCGCCAGCCGACGGCGGTCGGATGCAGCCGCATGTCGCGCGGCAGGACCTCGTCGGGCCGCTGCAGCACGAACGGTGCCCGGCTCATGCCCTCGACGCCGCCCGCGACCACGACCTCGGCATCGCCGGCCCGCACCATCCGCGCGGCCTGGATCACCGCCTCGCCGCCCGAGCCGCAGAGGCGATTGAGCGTGACGCCCGGCACCGTCACGGGCAGCCCGGCCAAGAGCAGCGCCATCCGGGCGACGTTGCGGTTGTCCTCGCCGGCCTGGTTCGTGTCGCCGTAGAGGACCTCCTCCACGTCGGCCGGATCGAGCTCGGGGCGTCGCGCCAACAGGGCGCGCAGGGGCAGCGCGGCGAGGTCGTCGGTGCGCAGGCCGCTGAGGCCGCCGCGGTTGCGGCCGAAGGGCGTGCGCACGCAGTCGACGATCAGGGCGTCCATGGGCGAGGAGCCTATCGGGTGGCCACGCCTCGGCGTCCCACCGGTTGGAACCCCGGCCCACCCGCGGCCGTCGCGGCGATACCATCCGCCCCATGCCGCGCCCCCTGCCCCGCGAGGCCTTCCTCGAGCCCGAGACGTACGCGAAGACGCGCCTGCCCGTCGACTTCGCCTGGACCCTCGTCCCCGATGCCTACACGTCGCCGGAGTACCACGCGCTCGAGCAGGAGCGCGTCTTCGCGCGCTCCTGGGTGCCCGTCTGCGTCGCCGACGAGGTCGCCGAGCCCGGCGACTTCCTCGTCGTCGAGGTCGCGGGCCGCTCGATCATCGTGACGCGCAACACGGACGGTGAGCTGCGCGCCCACCACAACGTCTGCCGCCACCGCGGCGCGCGCCTGTGCGAGGGGTCGGGCCACGTCAAGCGCTTCTTCTCGTGCCCGTACCACGCGTGGGCGTACGACCTCAACGGCGAGTGCCTCGGCACGCCGCTGTTCACCCCGGAGAGCGAGGTGCCCGTCGACGCCCGCGCCGCCTTCGACATGTCGGACATCAAGGCGTTCGACAAGGCCGACATGGGCCTGCACCCGGTGCGCGTCGAGCAGTGGGGCTTCCTCGTCATGGTCTGCCTCGACCCCGACGCGCCCGCGCTCGAGCACGAGCTCGGCGACCTGACGGAGCGCCTCGCCGGCTACCGGCTCGACGAGTACCGCCTCGCGCGCCGCGTCGAGTACGCGATCGAGGCGGACTGGAAGCTGATCGGCGAGAACTTCATGGAGTACTACCACCTGCCGTGGGTCCACCCCGCGCTGGTCAAGGTCTCGCCGATGGACGACCACTACCGCTGGCAGGGGCCCGGCAAGTACGTCGGCTTCTGCACCTGGCCCGTCGCCCCGAACTCGGACGACGGCGGCTGGAAGGGCCTGCCCCCGGTGACGTTCGTCGAAGGGCAGGACGCCGAGGCCGCGCGCTTCGTCTGGCTGTACCCGAACATCGCGATCAACGTGATGGCCAACCACGTCTTCCTGCTCCTCGCCCGCCCGGACGGCATCGGCCGCACGGCCGAGGTGGCGTACCTCCTGACCCACCCCGAGTCGGTTGCGGCGAGCGCCGACCCCGACGGCGACATCGACGCCCTGATGGCCTTCTGGGACGAGGTCAACCAGGAGGACATCGGCATCGTCGAGCGCGTGCAGGACGGCCTGCGCAACCCCGCCTACGAGGGCGGTCGAATGTGCTACCGCTTCGAGGAGTCGTGCCACCGCTTCCAGAACATGGTGATCGACTCGATGCTCGGCGAGCGCGTGGTGCCGCCGGGCGACGACGCGGAGACCGTGCGCATGTTCGGACCGCGCGACGCGGCCGCAGACCGCGGCTGAGCCGCGACTCGATCCACTAGGGTCAGCGCACGATGACGGGCGACGGCACCCATCCGCAGCGCGATCGCAACCGCCTGATCCTGAGCCGGCGCTGGCTCGACATCACGGACGACCGGCACGTCCTGATCGCCCCGGTCCTGTCCCTGCTCGCGTTCGCGCTGATCGCGATCGGCGACGCGACGCTGATCGCCCGTCTCCTGGCCATGTTCGTGCAGATCATGCTGTTCCAGATCGTCGTGACCGCGCACGTCGGCAACCCGCGGAGGCGCCGGCTCCTGTTCCTGCTGGCCCCCGTGGTGGTGGTCGCCGTGCTGGCCGCGATCGGCACGGTCGCGTTCTTCGTCGACAGCCGGATCGGGCAGGGCATCACCAGCCTGTTCAGCGCGGCCCTCGCGGTGGGGGTGATGATCCGGCTGTTCGGCCGCGTGGCGAAGGCTCCGGTGATCACCCTCCGCGTCGTCGGCGACGCGATCGCCGTGTACCTGATGATGGGCCTCACCTTCGCCTACGGCTACCTGGCGATCGACGCGTTCCGGGACGGCGACTTCTTCGTGCAGGGCTCGCAGCCCGCGTACGTGTTCCTGTACTTCTCGTACATCACGCTGGCCACCGTCGGCTACGGCGACTTCACCGCCGCCGACGCGACGGGACGGCTGCTCGCGATGTTCGAGGGCCTGATCGGGCAGCTCTACCTCGTGACCGTGCTGGCGCTGATCGTCTCGAACCTCGGGCGCACCCGCGATCCGCAGGCCGCGCGCGAGCGCATGCGCGGCGGCGCCGACCCTGCGGGCCCGGCCGCCGGCGGGGAGGAAGCCGAGCCAGGTCCCGGACTCGTGTTC
>JBMTER010000027.1:0-13354 GCA_049433345.1 Gaiellales bacterium
GCGCGCTCGCGGGGGCCGGCCTGCTCGCGGTCCTGCTGCTCGCGCTCGTCGCGGACCCGCCCGCGCCGGTGCGCGATCCGCGCCGGCGCGCGGCCGGCCGGCTCGCAGCGGCCGCGCTCGCGATCGTGCTCGCCGTCATCGGCGTGGTCGCGGCGCTCGCCGCGGGCTTCGCACCGAGCGCGGACTGGCCGCTGGTGGCCGGCGCGGGCGGCGCGGCGGCGGCCGTGGCGGCACTGGCCGCGCTGGGACTGCCGCGGGCCGGTCTCGAGCGGCCGGTCCTCGGGTCCGAGCGCACCGCGCTCCTGCGCGCCGCGGCGGTCGGCTTGACCCTCGCCGTCGGCGTCCTGCTCGCGGTGTACGTCCTGCCCGCCGTCGACGCCGTCGTCGGCATCGCCTTCGGACTGCTCGCCGCCCTCGAGGGCGTGGCACTCGCCCGGCCCGGCGGCGCGGGCCTGCGGCGCCTGCCCACGCCGCTCGAGACCGCGGCGGTCGAAGCCGCGATCGTGCACGGCCCGCCCGAGGTGGCCGGGCACCGGCGGCTGGTGGTGCGCAGCACGGGCGGCGCCCAGTACCTGTCCGTCGAGGTGCTCCTGCGGCGGCCCGTGCCGCCGGGCCGCACCCAGGCCATCCGCGACCATCTCCAGCGCGCCGTCAAGCTCGCCCTGCCGGAACTCGTCATCGACGTGCGTCCCGTGCTCGACCCCGACGCCGACGTGCAGCGCGGCCTCGACCCGACCCGATCCTACGCGGACCCGACGGAGCGCCTCGACGACGCCACGCAGCCGCTGCCGGCCGTGCCGGCCGACGACGAGCCGGGCGCCGACGAGGTGCTAGGGTCCGCGCCATGGCGGCAGGACCCGACCCCGACCAGGCGCTCGCCGAGCTGATCGACGTCTCCGCGCAGATCGAGGGCGCCGCCATCCTGTCCGACGAGGGGGCGGTGCTCGCGTCGATCGGCGGGGTGGGGGACGGGGCCGCCGATCTCGTGCACGCCGCCGACGAGGCCGCGCGCCTGCTCGGGCGGCCGCCGATCAGCCAGTGCGAGGTCGGGCTCGGGGATCGGCTCGTGTTCTGCGTGCGGGAGGGCACCCGCACGGCCGTGGCCCTCGCCGCGGCGGACGCCACCGCCGGGCTCGTCTTCTACGACCTGCGTCAGGCCCTGCGCGGCCCCGAGGGCGCCTGATGCGCCTCGGACGCGTCGCCGTGGCCGCCGTCGCCGCGGGCGCAGCGCTGCTGCTGGTGCGGCGTCGCTCCAGCGCCGCACGGCCGCACGCCGACCTCTACTTCGACGACGGTTCGATGCTGGCCCTCGATGACCGCTCACCGGAGATCGAACGGCTGCTGGGCGCGGCGCGGGCCGTGGCGGGTCGGGCATGAGCGATCTCGCCGATCGGATCCGCGCCGTCGCGTACCTCGAGGGCGATTTCGTCCTGCGTTCCGGGCGGCGCAGCAGCTTCTACCTGGACAAGTACCGCTTCGAGACGCAGCCGGAGCTCCTGCGCGAGATCGGCGTGCTCCTCTCGGAGCGCATCGCCGCCGTCGAGCCGGCCGCGGTCCGCATCGCCGGGCCCGAACTCGGCGCGGTCGCGCTGGCGGCGTCTGCGAGCATGGCCTCGGGACTGCCCTTCATGATCGTGCGCAGCGCGGCGAAGGACTACGGCACCGCGAACCGCTTCGAAGGCGTCTGGGAGGAGGGCGAGCGCGTCGTGGTCGTGGAGGACGTGGTCACGAGCGGCGGCGCCGCGCTGGACGCCGTCCGCGCGCTACGCCAGGCCGGCCTCGCCTGCGACACCGTGATCTGCGTCGTGGACCGCGGCGAGGGCGGGGCCGAGGCGATGGAGGCGGCCGGCGTGCGCCTCGAGCGTCTGCTCGACGCGGACGCCCTGCGGCTCGGTCGCTGACGCGTCGCGCCGCCGCGCGACCGCGTGGTTGAGCCGTTTCGGCGCGGATTTGGCTCTACTGGGGAGGTCGGATCCGGAAAACCCGCATCGTTGAGCGGAAGTCCGTCCGATGGGAGTGGTAGGTTCCGCGCGTTCACCACCGCCCTGGAGGGAAATCGTGACCAAAGCGGAGTTCATCGACCAGATCGCCGAGCGCACCGGCCTCAGCAAGAAGGACGCTGGGGAGGCCGTCGAGGCGATGCTCGACACGATCGCCGACACGCTGAAGCGGGGCGGCGACGTCACCTTCACCGGCTTCGGGAAGTTCACCGTGCAGCAGCGCGCCGCCCGCATGGGCGTGAACCCCCGCACCGGCGAGAAGGTGCAGATCGCGGCGACCAAGGTGCCAAAGTTCTCGGCCGGGTCGCAGCTCAAGGCCGCCGTCAAGGGCTAGGCCGGATGCCGCGCCACGCGGCGCACGTGCGCAGGTCGCGGCCGTCCCCCTGCCGGGGGGCGGCCGCCGTGCGTTCGGGGGCGCGCCGATGACGGCGACGCCGTTCGGCGAGCGCCTCGCCGCCCGCGTGGCGTCCACCGGCAGCGCGCTCTGCGTCGGGATCGACCCGCGCGGGCCGCTTCCCGACGACGTCGCCCGCGGGCTGGCGGCGAATCGTGCGGGCCAGGCCCGTGCGCTGGAGCGCTACGCCGTCGGCCTGGTCGAGGCCGTGGCGCCGTTCTGCGCGGCGGTCAAGCCGCAGGTCGCGCTCTTCGAGCTGTACGGCGGCTACGGCCTGCACGCGCTCGATCGGGTCTGCGAGGCGGCCCGCGAGCACGGCCTGCTGATCGTCGCCGACGCCAAGCGCGGCGACATCGCATCGACGGCCACCGCCTACGCGGAGGCGTGGATCGGGCTGCGTCCCGGCGAATCCACGCCGCTCGCCGACTGCGTGACGGCCAGCGCCTACATGGGCCCGGACACGATCGAGCCGTTCCTCGCGGTGGCCGACCGCCACGGAGCGGGGCTGTTCGTGCTCGCGCGCACGTCGAACCCGGGCGCCGCGGATCTCGAGGAGCGACGGCTCGAGGGCGGAGGACCGGTCTGGGAGGAGGTCGCCGGCTGGATCGCCGCCTGGGGGCGCGAGCGCACGGGCCCGAGCGGTCTCGCCGACGTCGGCGCGGTGATCGGCGCCACGTCGCCTGAGGCCGTCGCGCGCGCACGCGAGCTGATGCCCGACGCGCCGCTCCTCCTGCCCGGCGTGGGCGCGCAGGGCGGCCGCGTCGAGGACCTCGCGCCGGCCTTCGCCCGCCATCCGGCCGGTGGCCTGGTGGTGGCCGCACGCAGCGTCGTCGAGGCGTGGCGCGACACGGACGACGACTGGCGCAGCGCCGTCGCGGAGGCGGCGCGCCGTCATCAGGCGCAGATCCGCGCATTGACGTCCCCATCCTGACGCCCCGCGCCGGTACGATGCCGGTCGTGCGCCATGCCCCGCGCTACTCCGTGTGGACGATCGTCGCCCCGCTCGCGTTGATCGGCGTCTTCGCCCTCGCCGTGCTGCTCGTCGCCGGAGCGCTCGAACAGCCGACCGGCGGTGGCGCGACCTCGGCCGACGCGACGGAACCCCTGGCGGGCGAGCCAGCAGAGGCCGCGGTCACGATCGGCGCGGACGTCCCGCCGTCGTACCGGATCCGAAAGGGCGATACGCTGTCGGCGATCGCCGAGCGCTACGGCGTGCCCGAGGACCACATCCGCGACCTCAACCCCGGCCTCGACCCCCTGGCCCTGATCCCCGGTGAGCGGATCAAGCTGCGGGACGCCGCCTGACACCACCACCGCACCGAGCCATGATCGTCACCGTCACCCCGAACGCCGCTCTCGACAAGACCATCCAGGTCCCGAGCATGCAGATCGGGCTGCGCCATCGCGGCGCGCAGGGGCTGGTCGCCCCCGGCGGCAAGGGCATCAACGTGGCGCGCGCGCTGCTCGTGCTCGGTGAGCCCGTGATCGCGGCTGGCCTCGCCGGGGGTGAGACCGGGGCGCGAATCGTGCGCGAGCTGACCGCGGAGGGGATCCTCAACGACTTCACGCCGATCGCGGGCGAGTCGCGCAGCACGACCGTCCTCGTGGATCCAACCAGCGGACGCCAGACCGAGATCATCGAGAACGGACCCGAGGTCGACTCGACGGAGTTGGAATGCCTGCTCGAGCGCCTCGAGTACCTCGCACGCGACGCCCACTGGGTGGTCCTGGCCGGCTCGCTGCCCCGCGCGGTGCCGGAGGACTGGTACGCGGACGCGATCAAGCGGCTGCGACGCACCGGCGCGCGCATCGTCCTCGACTCCCAGGGCGAGCCGCTGCGCCACGGCGTCGCCGCGGAACCCGACCTCGTGTCGCCCAACCAGCGCGAGGCCGAGGAGCTCGTCGGTCACGAATTCGCCGGCGAGGACGACCTCGTCCGCGCCCTCGAGGAGATCGCCGAGATGGGCCCGCGCAACGTGCTGATCACCTTCGAGGGCGGCTGCGCCGCGCTCCTGCGCGACGGCCAGCAGCAGCGGCGCTTCCTCGTGCGCGCCCCGCGCGTCGACGTGCTCAGCACGGTCGGCGCCGGCGACGCGCTGCTCGCCGGCCACCTGGCCGCGATCGGGCGCGACCGCGAGATCGAGGAGTCGCTGCTGCACGCGGTCGCCTGCGGAACGGCCAGCACGCTGACACCGGGGGCCGGGCGACTCGACCCGCGCGACGTCCGGCGCCTGCTGGGCGAGACCGAGCTGCTCGAGCCGACCCCGCTCTGAGGCCACCCCGTCCGGGTCTGCGACTAACGTCAGCAGCCAGGGAATCGACGGACGGCAGGGCAGGGCCCCGACGCCGGGGCGCCACCCGCGGAAAGGACCGGCGGAGCGCGGTGGAGATCGAAATCGGACGAGGCAAGAAGGCGCGGCGCGCCTACGGGTTTGACGACATCGCGATCGTGCCGAGCCGGCGCACGCGCGACGCGGAGGACGTCGACATCGGCTGGAAGCTCGGCCCGTACCTGGTCGAGCTGCCGCTGATCGCCTCGGCCATGGACGGCGTGGTGTCGCCGGCGACCGCCATCGAGATCGGTCGCCTCGGCGGGCTCGGCGTGCTCAACCTGGAGGGCCTGTGGTGCCGCTACCAGGACGCCGACGGGATGCTGGAGGAGATCGCGGGGCTGCCGCCGGAGACCGCCACGGGGCGCATGCAGGAGATCTACGGCGCGCCGCTCGATTCGGACCTTATGGTGCAGCGCGTGCGCGAGATCAAGGCCGCCGGCGTCATCACCGCCGCGAGCCTCACCCCGCAGCGCGTGCGCGACCACTGGGAGGCGATCGTGGAGGCCGGGCTCGACGTGCTCGTGATCCAGGGCACCGTGGTCTCCGCCGAGCACGTCTCCCGCAGCGTCGAGCCCCTCAACCTGAAGGAGTTCATCGCCAGCGTCGGCATCCCGTGCATCGTCGGCGGCTGCGCCAGCTACCAGACCGCGCTGCACCTGATGCGCACCGGTGCGGCCGGCGTGCTCGTCGGCGTCGGGCCCGGCGCGGCCTGCACGACGCGCGGCGTGCTCGGGGTCGGCGTGCCCCAGGCGACCGCGATCGCGGACGCCGCGGCGGCGCGGGTGCAGCACCTGCTCGAGACCGGCCAGTACGTGAACGTGATCGCCGACGGCGGCATGCGCACCGGCGGCGACATCGCCAAGGCGATCGCCTGCGGCGCCGACTCCGTGATGATCGGCTCGCCGCTCGCGCGGGCCCACGAGGCGCCCGGCCGCGGCACGCACTGGGGAATGGCGACGTTCCATCCGACGCTGCCGCGCGGCGCGCGCGTGCGCACGCCGCAGGTGGCGACGCTCGAGCAGATCCTGCTCGGCCCGGCCAACGAGAACGACGGGACGCTGAACCTGATGGGAGCGCTCAGGACCTCGATGGCCACGACCGGGTACGAGACGATCCACGAGTTCCAGAAGGCCGAGATCATGGTCGCGCCGTCCCTGCAGACCGAGGGCAAGAAGCTGCAGCGCGAGCAGGGCATCGGGATGTCGCGCTGAGCC
Organism: Gaiellales bacterium; assembly: GCA_049433345.1. Classification (GTDB taxonomy): domain Bacteria; phylum Actinomycetota; class Thermoleophilia; order Gaiellales; family F1-60-MAGs149; genus F1-60-MAGs149. Next base: position 5,942 of record JBMTER010000027.1, read on the forward strand.
CGATGGCGGACGACCGGCCGATCCTCGTCCTCGACTTCGGCGCGCAGTACGCGCAGCTGATCGCGCGTCGCATCCGCGAGCGGCGCGTGCTGTCGGAGCTCGTGCCGCACGACCTGTCGGCGGCCGAGCTGGCCGCGCGCAATCCGGCGGGGATCGTGCTGTCCGGCGGGCCGGCCTCGGTCAACGAGCCGGACGCGCCGGGGCTGGATCCGGCCCTGTTCGACCTCGGGGTCCCCGTGCTGGGCATCTGCTACGGCATGCAGGCGATGGCGCAGGCGCTCGGCGGCGAAGTGGGGCGCACCGGCACCGGCGAGTTCGGCAAGACGGAGCTCGCGGTCGATCAGGAGGCCGTCCTCTTCCGCGGCATCCCGCCGGCGCACTCGTGCTGGATGAGCCACAACGACTCGGTCACGCGGCTGCCCGACGGATTCCGCGCGACCGCCTCCAGCCCGGGCGCCGCCGTCGCCGCGATGGAGCACGTCGAGCGCCGGCTGCATGCCGTCCAGTTCCACCCGGAGGTCGTGCACACGCCGCAGGGCACGGACATGCTGGAGCGCTTCGCCTACGACGTCTGCGGGCAGGATGGCTCGTGGACCCCGCAGCGCGTGATCGACGAGCAGGTCGAGCGCATCCGCGCCCAGGTCGGCTCCGAGAAGGTGCTGTGCGCCCTCTCCGGCGGCGTCGACTCCGCCGTCGCCGCGCTGCTCGTGCATCGCGCCGTCGGGGACCAGCTGACCTGCGTCTTCGTCGACCACGGGCTGCTGCGGGAGGGCGAGGCCGAGCAGGTCGTCGAGACCTTCGGCGGCCACTACGGCGTCCCACTCGTGCACGTGCAGGCGCAGGAGCGCTTCCTCGGGCTGCTCGCCGGCGTGACCGAGCCGGAGGAGAAGCGCAAGATCATCGGCGAGGCCTTCATCCGGGTCTTCGAGGAGGAGGCGCGGCGCCTGGAGGGCGTGCGCTACCTCGTCCAGGGGACGCTCTACTCCGACGTGATCGAGTCCGGCTCGAAGACGGCCGCCAAGATCAAGTCCCACCACAACGTCGGCGGCCTCCCCGACGACATGGACCTCGAGCTGTGCGAGCCGCTGCGGCTGCTCTTCAAGGACGAGGTGCGTCAGGTCGGCATCGAGCTCGGCATGCCGGAGCGCATGGTCTGGCGCCAGCCGTTCCCGGGGCCCGGCCTCGCGATCCGCATCATCGGGGACGTCACCGAGGAGCGCCTGCGGATCCTGCGCCACGCCGACGCCGTGCTGCAGGAGGAGATCCGCGCCGCCGACTGGTACCGGCGCCTGTGGCAGTCGTTCGCGGTCCTGCCCACGGTGCGGTCGGTCGGCGTGATGGGCGACGCCCGCACCTACGAGTACCCGATCGTGATCCGCGCCGTCACCTCGGAGGACGCGATGACGGCCGACTGGGCGCGCCTGCCGTACGACCTCCTCGAGCGCATCTCGACGCGCATCATCAACGAGGTGGCCGGGGTCAATCGGGTCGCGCTCGACATCTCGTCGAAGCCGCCCGGCACCATCGAGTGGGAGTGATCCGGCCGACGGCCCTCCGCGGTCCACGCGCGATACCCTGACACCGTGGTCGCCTCCGCCTCTCGCCGCGCGCAGGTCCGCCGCCGACGCCGCTTCGGCCTCGGCGCCGCCGCCGCGCTGGTGGCGCTCGCCATCATCGGCGCCGCGTGGGCGATGCGCCCGACCGCCGCGCCCGCACCCGCCAGCTACGCCTCGCAGGACGCCGTGGACCGCGCCGCCGCCGACGCCGCCGCGAACGCGCAGGAGGCGGCCAAGGCGGCGGAGGAGATCGAGGGGCGAACGTGGGCCATCGGCCCCTACGTCGACCAGGTGCCGAAGGCGGATGGCGTCGCCGCCGGCGCGCCCGTCAAGGGCCTCGTCGCCCTGACCTTCGACGACGGCCCCGGGCGCTACACCTACGACGTGCTGGCCCTGCTCAAGCGGCACCGGATGCAGGCCACCTTCTTCGTCCTCGGCGCGAAGGCCGAGCAGGACCCCGACGCCCTGCGCCAGATGGCGGACGAGGGCCACGTCGTCGCCGCGCACTCCTGGTCGCACGCCAGCATGGTCACGCTGTCGGCGCAGGACCTCGCCTCCGAGTTCGACCGCACCAATGCGGTCATCCGCGACGCGGTCGGGCGGATCGCCCCGCTGCAGCGACCGCCGTTCGGCGATTTCGACCGCCGGACGAACCGCTGGTCGCGCGCCAACGGGATGGTGCCCATCCTCTGGAACGTGGACTCGAACGACTGGCAGCTCGACTCCGCGCAGGAGGTCGCGCGCAACGTCCTCGAGGCGCCGAACCTCGGTCCGGGGGCGATCATCCTGCTACACGACGGCGGTGACGATCGCTCGATGACCGTGAACGCGCTGCCGGCGATCATGGACGGACTGCGCAAGCGGGGGCTGCGTTCCGTGACGATCCCCGAGCTCCTCCGCCAGGGGCCACCGGAGACGATCTCGCCCGGCACCTTCGCGCCAAGCACCTACGCCGAGGGTGACGCCGCCGGCTAGGCCGCCCTGCGCAGGCGCTCGGCGACGGCGGCGATCCGCTCGGGATCGCCGGCCGCGACGGGCCACGGGACGACCAGCCCGTCGTCGGCGCGACGGGGGAGGACGTGCACGTGCAGGTGGAACACGCTCTGCCAGCCGTCGGCCCGGGCGCACGACAGGAACGTCACGCCGGTCGCCCCGAGCGCCGCCTCCTGCGCGCGTCCAACTGCGCCCGCGAGGTCCATGCAGGCGGCGAGGGCGGCCGGTCCGGCCGCCAGCGCGTCGTCGTGGTGCTCGCGCGGGATCACCAGCGCGTGACCCTCGACGGCGGGGAAGATGTCCATGAAGGCGATCGCGGCGTCGTTCTCGGCGATGACGGCGGCCGGCACCTCGCCGGCGGCGATTCCGCAGAACAGGCAGTCGGCCATGGGCGAACGGTAGCGCCGCCCGGGCCGCGTCCGCAGCGGGCGGTATACCTCCGGCGGTGGGGTCCTTCTCCGATCCGCGCTGGTTCGACCGCGACGCCGCCGTCGAACGGGCCGATCTGATCTGCCGCGCCGTGCCCCAGGCGGACGGCGCCTACCTGCGCCACGCCGCCACCCCGTCCGGGGCCGAGCTCGACGTGGCAACCTTCCGCGTCGCCGAGGGGCCGCTCACCGGTCGCCACGCGGGCCTCCTGATCTGGCCGCCGCGCCGCGACGGCGACCTCGAACGCGTGCTCGGGCCGCTGGCCCGCGTCGACGACCGCGAGGAGCTGGAGCGGGCGCTCGCCGGCGTCACGGTCCGCTGTCGCCTCGAGACGAGCCCATTCGGCGAACTCGAGGTGCGCAAGGTGCTGGAGGTCGTCGCCGACGTGCCCGTCCCGGAGCCGGCCGGGCCCGTGCCGGCGGCCGTTCCCGCCGCGCTCTTGCCGGACCGGCCGGCCGCCGCCCCCGCCGTGCGCGTGCAGGTGATCCGCGACGCCGCGCAGGTACGGGAGGCCGCCGAACTCCTGGCCGGCGCGGAGGTGCTCGCCCTCGACATCGAGACGGCCTGCACGCGACTGCCGCCCGAGCAGCGCGAGGAGCGCGATGCCTTCGAGCCGTGGAACGGCACCGTCCGCCTCGCGCAGATCGCGGCGCCGACGCCGGACGGCGGACTGGCCGCGGTCGTGATCGACTGCTGGGACGCCGATCCCCTGCCCGTGCTGCGCCTGCTCGGCGAGCCGGGCCGGCGCGTGCTCGCCCACAACGCGAAGTTCGAGCAGAGCTGGATCGCGTACCGCTGGGGGATCGAGTTCCCCGAGGTGCTCGACACGATGGCCTGGTGGAGCGTCATCTCCGGGCACCTCGCCGCCGCCGGCCACGAGCACGGGGTGGAGGACGCGCGTCTCGTCAGCCTCGCGGATCGCTTCGTCGGGGTCGAGCTCGACAAGAGCTACCAGACCTCGGACTGGTCGCTCGAGCAGCTGTCCGAGGGCCAGCTCGAGTACGCCGGCGTCGATGCCGCCGTACTCCTGCCCCTGGCCGACGTCCTCACCCGGATGGCCGGCGAGCTCGGCTGCTCCGACCAGGCGCGGCTCGCATCGCTGGCCGGAGCGCGGCGCGCGGCGGCCTCCGCCCGCCTCGGTGGCGCCCGCCGTCCCGACGAGGCCGAGGAGGCCCTCGCGATGGTGGCGTCGGCCGCCTCGGTCGCCGACCTCGAGACGATCGGCGGGGTGATGCGCCGGATGGCGCTGCGCGCCGATTCGCGCGCCGCGCTGGCGGACGCCTTTCGCGCGCGCCGCGGGGCGCTTCAGGCCTCCGGTCCGTCCGCGTCGTAGGCGTCCCAGTCCGCGTCGCGCAGGCGATCGGCGCGCCGGTCCCACGCCCCGCTGAAGAGGGCCCACGATGCGACGGCGATCACGCCGCCCGCCACGAGCACCGCCGTCCGGCTGCGACCGCGGACGACCGCGGCCGCGAGGGCGACGCCGCCGCCCGCGTGCACCGCATACAGCGCGTGCCGCGGCAGGTCCATGCGCACGCCCGCCGCGGGCACGCGCAGCGGCCACCACAGCCACGGCAGGCGCCGGTTGAGGTCGTCGTGGAGCGCGTTGACCGGGTCGTCGATCCCCGCAAGCGGGGCGCTCAGGCGATCGGCGCGGGAGGGGGAGGGCGGTGCGTCGCGGGACATGGCGCCCATGCTACGGTTCCGCGCCGGTGCGGTCATCCACCGCGCCCGAATCCCATGCCGCAGAAGACCCTCAGCGCCAAGCCCGCCGACATCCAGCACGGCTGGCTGATCGTCGACGCCGACGGCGAGGTCCTCGGTCGCCTCGCGACCCGCATCGCCGACGCGCTGCGCGGCAAGGGCAAGACGAACTTCACGCCGCACGTCGACACCGGCGACTACGTCGTCGTGATCAACTGCGACCGCGTGCGCGTGACGGGCAACAAGCCCGAGCAGAAGATCTACTACCGACACTCCGGCTACCCGGGCGGCCTGCGCCAGCGCACCTTCAACGAGCAGATGGAGCGCGACTCGACCGAGGTCGTGCGCCACGCCGTCAAGGGCATGCTGCCGAAGAACAAGCTGGGCGCCGCGCAGCTGCGCAAGCTCAAGCTGTACGCCGGCGCCGACCATCCGCACGAGGCCCAGCAGCCGCAGCCGCTGCCGTAGGGGGATTGACGACGTGAGCGATCAGGCCATGTACCGCGCGACCGGCAAGCGCAAGACGTCCGTGGCGCGCGTGATCCTGCGCCCGGGGACCGGACAGGTGACGTGCAACGGCCGCCCGGCGGAGCAGTACTTCGATCGCGGCCCGCTGCGCGCGCTCGCGCTCAGTCCGCTCACCGCCGTCGGCCTCGGGGACCGCTTCGACGTCAGCGTGCGCCTGCACGGCGGCGGCATCAGCGGCCAGGCCGGCGCCACGCGCCACGGCATCGCCCGCGCCCTCGTCGAGGCCGACCCGAACCTGCGCGGCGAGCTCAAGCGCGCCGGGTTCCTGGCGCGCGACGCGCGTGCCGTCGAGCGCAAGAAGGCGGGCCTGAAGAAGGCCCGCAAGCGCCCGCAGTTCTCGAAGCGCTAGGACGGCCGGCGCTGGCCCGCGCCCTGTTCGGCACCGACGGCATCCGCGGCCTGGCGAACGACGCCCTGTCCGCGGATCTCGCCCTGCGCGTCGGGCGCGCCGCCGCGCTGCGGGTCGGCGGGCACCCGACCATCCTGCTGGGCCGCGACACCCGGCGCTCGGGACCGATGCTGGAGGACGCGCTGGCCGCCGGCATCGCGTCGGCGGGCGGGACGCCGGTCCGGCTCGGCGTGCTGCCGACGCCGGCGATCGCCTGGGCCGTGCGCGACCTCGCAGCCGACGGGGGCATCGTCGTGTCCGCGTCACACAACCCCTACCCGGACAACGGCATCAAGCTGTTCGGTCCCGACGGCCACAAGCTGCTCGACGCGGCCGAGGAGGCGGTGGAGGGGCTGCTCGACCACGCGGGGCCGCTGCCGACGGGCGCCGCGGTGGGCCGGGGCGACGACGCGCCCGGCATCGCCCAGGCGTACGCGACCTGGATCGCCGAGCGAGCAGGGGTGCGCCTCGACGGTCTGCGGGTCGTCGTCGACTGCGCCCACGGCGCGGCGTCGGCGATCGCGTCCGACCTCTTCGCCCACCTCGGAGCCGACGCGATCCTCGTCGGCTGCGCGCCCGACGGGGTCAACATCAACGTCGACTGCGGCTCGACGCACCTCGAACACGTCGCACAGGCGACGCGCGAACACGGGGCCGCACTCGGCATCGCGTTCGACGGCGACGCCGACCGCGTGCTGCTCTGCACCGGCGCGGGCGATCCCGTCGACGGCGACCACATTCTCGCGATCCTCGCCGCGGACCTCCTCGCCCGCGACGCGCTGCCCGGGGGGCGCGTGGTCGTCACCAGCATGGCCAACCTGGGAGCGCACCGCGCGCTCGAGGCGCTCGGCTGCGCGGTGGAGGTGACCGACGTCGGAGATCGCTACGTGCTCGAGGCGATGCTGCGCGAGGGGGCGGTCCTCGGTGGCGAGCAGAGCGGGCACGTGATCGCGCTCGACCATCAGACCACCGGCGACGGGCCGCTGACCGCCGTGCTGGTGCTCGCCGCCCTCAGCCGCTCCGGCGAGACGCTCGGCGAGGCCGCCGCTCGCGTCGAGAAGTACCCGCAGCGGCTGATCAGCGTGCGAGCCGACCGCGCGCGCCTGACGGACTGCGGTCCCCTCTGGGACGCCGTCGCCGCGGCCGAGGCCGAGCTCGGCGGCGAGGGCCGCGTCGTCCTGCGCGCATCGGGGACGGAGGCGCTCGTGCGCGTGATGGTGGAGGCGCGCGATCCGGAGCGCTGCGAGCGGATCGCGGCCGACCTCGTCGCCATCGTCGAGCGCGAGCTGCCCGCCACCGGCTGACCCCGGCGCCCCGGCCGGTACGATCCCCCGGGTGTGCGGGATCATCGGGTACGTCGGGGCGCGGCCCTGCAAGGAGCTGGTCCTGACGGGCCTCGAGCACCTCGAGTATCGGGGCTACGACTCGGCCGGTCTCGTGCTGGCGTCCGCGGACGGTCTGGAGCGCGCCCGCGCCGTCGGCCCGGTGGCCGCCCTCCGGGCCGCCGCCGCTGCGATCCCCGACGGCGCCACGTGCGGGATGGGCCACACCCGCTGGGCGACGCACGGCGGCGTCGAGGAGCGCAACGCGCATCCCTTCCTGAGCGAGGATGGCCGCTTCGCCGTCCTGATGAACGGCATCTTCGAGAACTACGTCGATCTCCGCGCCCAGGTCGCCGACCGCGGGCACCGGCTCAGCTCCGACACGGACACCGAGGCACTCGTCCACCTGATCGCGGACGAGTACGACGGCGACCTGGCGCAGACCGTGCGGCGTCTCTACCCGCGCCTCGAGGGCCACTTCGCGTTCCTCGCCGTC
>JBMTER010000028.1:0-13231 GCA_049433345.1 Gaiellales bacterium
CAAAGCTCGTAGTCGTCACCGCCGGCGACCACCGCGGTCAGGCCGGCCGGCGTACGGCCGGCGGCGTCGCCGGCATGCGCCTCGCGCCCGGCGACCGCGTCGTCGCGGCCTGCAGCGTCGGCCCGGGCGACCTCGTCGTCCTCCACGAGGGCGGCTCCGGCAAGCGCGTCGAGATCGCCGACGTGCCCGCGAAGGGCCGCGGCGGCGGCGGCGTCGCGCTGGCCAGCCCCGACAAGCCGGCCAAGGAGCCGGCCGGCCCGGTGGCGGCGATCCGCTGCGTCGACGGTCCGGCCGGGGCGATCCTCCTGTCCGGGCAGATCGCGAAGGTGCCCGCCGTCGAGGCGGCCAACCGCGCGGCCGTGTCGCGTCCGCTCGTCGAGACGGTCGTCGGCGACGAGGTCGCCGGCATCGCCTAGCGGGTCAGACGGGCAGCCAGAGCGCGTCGGAGCCGAGCGCGACCCGCTCGGCGCGGCCCTCGGCGGCGAGCGCGATCAGGGACTCCTCGGCCTTCACCCGGTCGGGCTCGTCGTTGCGGTCCGCGGCGAGCACCGCGACCTCGAACGTGGTCAGTCCGCGCGGGAACGCGGGCAGGGTCTGCTCGGGCCCGGCGGGCGCGCGCTGCGGCAGTTCGGGTGCGAGGTTGGCGATGCAGACGTCGTAGGCGGCGAGCGGCTGCCAGCCGGCGGCGACCAGCATGCGCCCGTCGCGTTCGAACGTCAGGCTCGGCGCCGTGTAGCGCTCCTCGCCGTCGGTGTTGGCCGTCTTGCCCTGCGCGCTCGCCGGGGCGAGGATCGTGCGCGACGCGCGCCGATCGGCGAGGTAGGCCTCCTCGACCGCGGGGTCGTCGAGCCCGGCCAGGACGGCCGCGTGGTCGATGCCGGCCACGGAGCGCACGATCGGCTCGAGGACGTCCATCCGGTCATGCGGACGCGGGTCCGTGAACCAGGAGAAGCGCAGGGCGCGCAGGAGCGCGTCGGCCGCCTCGTGCCCCTGCCGGCGGGCGGAGACGACGAGCCGACACGCGAGGCCGGTCGCGGCGGGGCGCTCGCGCGGCGCGGTGGCGTACGGCATCCCGAGGCGATCCCGGAACTCGATGTGCCACTGCGTCATCTGGGTGCCCGTATAGCCGCGGTCGATGTAGAGCTGCGGGTCCTCGGCGAGGCCGATCATCACCGTGCGCCAGGCGAGGCCGTCGCCGTAGCGCCATTCGAGGGCGCGCACGAACGGCTCGGCGGAGTAGGCCCACGGGCAGCCCGGGTCCGTGTAGTGGACGACCTCGATCGGCATGGCGGCAGCCTACCGGCCCGTACCCTTCCGGCGTGGCGGACCGTCCCTCCGACCGGCGCATCCTCGCGCTCGCCCTACCCGCCCTCGGCGCGCTCGCGGCGGAGCCCCTCTACCTGCTCGTCGACACCGCGGTGGTCGGGCACCTCGGCAAGGAGGCCCTCGCCGGCCTCGCCGTCGGTGGCGGCCTGCTCGGCAACGCCGTCTGGCTGATGAGCTTCCTCGCCTACGGCACGACCGGGCGCACCGCGCGGCTGTTCGGGGCGGGGCGGCGCGCGGACGCCGTCCGCGACGGCGTGCAGGCGACCTGGCTCGGGCTCGCCCTCGGCCTGCTGCTGCTCCTGCTCGTGCAGCTGTTCGCCGAGCCGGCCGCGACCCTGATCGCGGGCGCCGACCACCCCGAGACGATCGCCGCGGCCGTGTCGTGGCTGAGGATCGCGTCGTTCGGCGCGCCCTTCATCGCCATCACCCTCGCGGGACAGGGCTGGCTGCGCGGCGTGCAGGAGCTGCGTCGACCGCTCGTCTACCTGCTCGGGGCCAACGCCGTCAGCGCGGCGCTCGCCCCCGTCTTCGTCTACGGCCTCGACCTCGGCCTCGAGGGCTCGGCCGTCGCCAACGTCTGCGGACAGGTGCTGGCCGCCGCGCTGTTCGTGCAGGCGCTCCTGCGCGAGCGCGTCGACCTCCGGCCGCGCTGGTCGGAGATCACCGGACAGCTCGGCGCCGCCCGCGACCTCGGCCTGCGCACGATCGCGATGGAGTTCACGTTCATCAGCGCCACGGCGGCCGCCTCGCGGCTCGGGCCCGAGCAGGTCGCGGCGCACCTGATCGCGATCCAGCTGTGGTTCTTCCTCGCGCTCACCCTCGACGCCTTCGCGATCGCCGCGCAGGCCCTGATCGGCGAGCTCCTCGGCTCCGACGAGGTGGCACAGGCACGCGCCCTGGCGCGTCGGCTGTGCGAGCTCGGCGCCTTGGTCGGCACGGCCTTCGGGGCCGTCATCCTGGCCGGCTGGACCCTGATTCCCCGCATCTTCACCTCCGACCAGGAGGTGGTCGACGCGACGGGCGCCGCCTGGGGCTGGTTCGCGCTGATGCAGCCCTTCGGGGGCGTCGTGTTCGCGATCGACGGCATCCTGATCGGGGCCGGCGACAACGCCGCGATCCGCAATCGCACTCTTGCGGCGATCGCGTTCGGATATCTTCCGTGCCTGGTGGGCACGCTGCGCTTCGGCTGGGGGCTGACGGGGATCTGGGTCGGCCTGACCCTGTTCATCCTGATCCGCTTCGTCCTGCTCGGGGCGCGCACGGCCCGCGGTGGCTGGGCGGTCGGCGGGGCGCGCCTCGCGTGAGCGCGCCCGCCCCGCGTCCGAGCCTCGGCGTGTGGCTCCGGATCGGGTTGACGTCGTTCGGGGGGCCCGTCGCCCAGATCGACCTGATGCACCGCGAGCTCGTCGAGCGACGCGGCTGGGTGGACGAGCGCGCCTTCCTGCATGCGCTGCGCCTCTGCAACGCGCTGCCGGGCCCCGAGGCCCAGCAGCTGGCCTGCTGGCTCGGCTGGCGTACCGGCGGGGTGCGCGGCGCGCTCGCGGCCGGCGGGCTCTTCATCCTGCCGGGGCTGTTTCTGATCCTGCTGCTGGCGTGGGCCTACGCCGCCTGGGGCGAGACGGCGGTGATGACGGGCGCGGTGCGCGCACTCGGCGGCGCAGTCATCGCCCTGGTGCTGCTGGCCGGTCTGCGCATCGGCCGGCGCGTGGTGCGCACGCGCTGGGCGCTCGCGCTCGGCGTCGCGGCGGGCGCGGCGATGCTCGGCGGGGTCCCGTTTCCCGTCGTGGTCGTGGCCGGCATCCTGCTCGGCGCCGCGATCGGGCGGTTGCGTCCGACCGCGCTCGTGCCGCTCGAGGACCAGGAGGATCCAGGCGCTCAGGGCGCCACTGCCGACCGCGGGGCCCTGCTGCGCCGGGCGCTGGTCGGCGGGGGCCTGTGGGTCGGCGCGATCGGCGCGCTGCTCGCGATCGGTGGGGTGGCCGCGGAGCTCGCGGGGTTCTTCACGGTGACGGCGCTCGTCACGTTCGGCGGGGCCTACGCGGTGCTCCCGTTCGTCGCCACGGCCGCCGTCTCCCGCTTCGGCTGGCTGTCGGCGGAGCAGATGGTGGCCGGGCTCGCGCTCGGCGAGACGACACCGGGCCCCCTCGTCCTCGTCAACGCGTTCGTCGGCTTCATGGCCGGCTGGGCGACGCTCGGAGGCCTCCCGGGCGGGGTCGCCGGCGGGCTGGTCGCGGCGTTCGCCACGTTCGCCCCGTCGTTCCTGCTGATCACGGTCGGCGCCCCGCTCGTCGAGCGCGTCCCGCGGCGCGGTCCCGTGGCCGACGCCCTCGCCGCGCTCCAGGGCGTCGTGGCCGGCGCGGTCGCGGTGCTGGTGGTCTACCTCGTCTCCGCGGCGCTCCTGCCGACCGGGCGGATCGACCTGCTCGCGGCCGCCGTCGCGGTCGCCGTGCTCGCGCTGCGCCGGTTCGAGCTACCGGTGCCGGCCCTGGGCGGTGCCGCCGCGCTCGTGGGGACGCTCGTCGGCGTCGCCGACCCGGGGTTCCTGCTCGTCTCCCGCTGACGGACCCGTGGCATGATGCCGCGCATGACGCGCACGCCCGATCCCCTCTCCGCGCGACGCCCTCTGCCCGGTCACGACGGCGTCGACTACTACGCGATCAGCGCCCTCGACGAGGCCGGCATCGACACCTCGCGCCTCCCGTACACCGTGCGGGTGCTGCTCGAGATGCTGCTGCGCCACTCCGAGGGCCCGCACGTCTCGGAGGCCGACATCCGCGCCCTCGGTGCCTGGCCGGCGCCCGCTCCTGCGGGCACCTCGGTGCCGTTCATCCCGGCGCGTGTGATCCTGCAGGACTTCACGGGCGTCCCCACGATCGCCGATCTGGCGGCGATGCGTGACCAGTACGCGCGCATGGGCGGCGACCCGGACGCGATCGACCCGCACGTGCCCGTCGACCTCGTGATCGACCACTCCGTCCAGGTCGACGCGTTCGGGACGCGCTTCGCGTACGAGCGCAACATGGAACGCGAGTACGAGCGCAACGGCGAGCGCTACCGCTTCTTCCGCTGGGCGCAGGGCGCGTTCGGGACGCTGCGCGTGGTGCCGCCGGGCATGGGCATCGTGCACCAGGTCAACCTCGAGCACCTCGCCCACGTCGTCGACGTGCGTGAGCACGCCGGTGGCCCGGTGGCCCTGCCCGACACGCTCGTCGGCACGGACTCGCACACGACGATGATCAACGCGCTCGGCGTCCTCGGCTGGGGGGTCGGCGGCATCGAGGCGGAGGCCGCGATGCTCGGCCAGCCGCTGCCGATGCCGGAGCCGACGGTGATCGGCTTCGAGTTCCGTGGCGCGCTCCAGCCCGGCGTCACCGCCACGGACCTCGTCCTCACGGTCACGGAGCGCCTGCGCGCCTACGGCGTCGTCGGCCGCTTCGTCGAGTTCACGGGCGACGGCCTGAGCGCGCTCTCGATCCCCGACCGCGCCACCCTCTCGAACATGGCGCCCGAGTTCGGCGCGACGGCGGCCACGTTCCCCGTCGATCGCGAGACGGTGCGCTACCTCGAGGCCACGGGCCGCGAGGAGCACGCCCCGCTCGTCGAGGCGTACTGCCGCGCGCAGGGCCTGTTCCGCGAGGACGGCCAGCCGATCGCCGCGTACTCGGACGTGCTGGTGCTCGACCTGTCCGAGGTCGAGCCGAGCCTCGCCGGCCCGAGCCGCCCGCAGGACCGCGTCGCCCTCGGCGGCGTGCGGGACAGCTTCCGGCAGGCCTTCCCCCGCGATCCCTCCCCCGTCTCCCTGCCCATCGACGCGCTGGTGCCCGAGGGCGCCGCCGGCCGCACCCAGACGGCGGCGGACTGCACCGTCGACCACGGCAGCGTGGTGATCGCCGCGATCACCTCGTGCACGAACACGTCGAACCCGTCGGTGATGGTCGCCGCGGGACTGCTCGCCCGCAACGCGGTCGCGCGCGGCCTCGAGACGAAGCCGTGGGTCAAGACGAGCCTCGCGCCCGGCTCCCGCGTCGTCACGGACTACCTCGAGCGTGCCGGCCTGCTCGAACCGCTCGACCAGCTCCGCTTCAACCTCGTCGGCTACGGCTGCACGACCTGCATCGGCAACTCGGGGCCGTTGCCGGACGCGCTCGAGGCGGCGATCTCGGAGCACGAGCTCGCCGTCGGGGCGGTCCTGTCCGGCAATCGCAACTTCGAGGGGCGCGTGCACCAGAAGGTGCGTGCGGCCTACCTCGCCTCGCCGCCCCTCGTGGTGGCCTACGCGCTGGCCGGCTCCCTCGACGTCGACCTGACGCGTGAGCCCCTCGGGACGGACGCGGACGGCGAGCCCGTGCTGCTGGCCGACATCTGGCCCTCGATGGACGAGGTGCGCGACGTCGTCGCCGCGTCGATCACCCCCGACCTGTACGAGAAGGAGTACGGCACGATCTGGGAGGGCGACGAGCGCTGGCGGGCCCTCGACGCCCCGACGGGCGAGACGATGCAGTGGCAGCCCGACTCGACGTACGTGCGCGAGCCCCCGTTCTTCCGGGGCATGCCGGACCAGCCGCGGGATCTCGCGGACATCGCGGGCCTGCGCGCCCTGGCCGTGCTCGGCGATTCGATCACCACCGATCACATCTCGCCGGCCGGCACGATCCAGCCCGACGGCCCCGCGGGCCGCTGGCTGATCGAGCACGGCGTCGAGCCGCGCGACTTCAACTCGTACGGGGCGCGCCGCGGCAACCACGAGGTGATGGTGCGCGGCACCTTCGCGAACATCCGCCTACGCAACGAGATGGTTCCGGGCACGGAGGGCGGCCTGACCGCGCACCAGCCCGGCGGCGAGGTGATGACGATCTTCGAGGCGGCGGATCGCTACCGCGAGGACGGCGTGCCGCTGATCATCCTCGCGGGCCGCGAGTACGGCTCGGGCTCGTCGCGCGACTGGGCGGCGAAGGGCACGATGCTGCTGGGCGTGAAGGTCGTGATCGCGGAGTCGTTCGAGCGCATCCATCGCTCGAACCTGGTCGGCATGGGCGTCCTGCCGTTGGAGTTCCCCGCGGGCGAGGGCCGCGCATCGCTCGGCCTCGACGGGACGGAGACGTTCCGCGTCGAGGGCCTCGCGACGCTCGCGCCGGGCGCGACGGTGACGGTCACGGCGACCCGCGCGGACGGATCCGACGTGGCCTTCGCGGCGCGTGCCCGTGTCGACACCCCGGTCGAGGTGGAGTACCTGCGCCACGGGGGCATCCTGCCGATGGTGCTGCGGCAGATGGGCCGCGGCTAGAGGCCGAGCACCCGCTCCAGCACCCGCGCCACGCCATCGTCGACGTTGGAGGTCGTGACCTCGTCGGCGACGGCGATCACGTCGGCGTGCGCGTTGGCGACGGCCACCCCGCGGCCGGCGAGGCGCAGCATCGGCAGGTCGTTCGGCATGTCCCCGAAGGCGATCACGTCGAGGGGGTCGACGCCGTGGCGCGCGCACGCCACGCGCAGCCCGCGTCCCTTGTCGACGCCGCGGGCGGAGATCTCGACGATCCCCCAGCCGGAGTGCGTCACCTCGGCGCGGTCGCCGACGGTGGTTCGCACGAGCCGCACGAGCTCGTCATGCGGGATCGCGTCGTCGCGCACGATCAGCTTCGTCGTGTCGCGTTCGGCGACCATGTCGCGGACGTCGCCGATCAGGGTGTCAGGCGGCGTCGGCAGACGCGCGGGATAGTCGGCGTCGCGGCCGAAGGCGAAGGTCATCTCGCAGGCGAAGCGGCAGTCGGGCGCGTCCGCGCGCAGGTGTTCGACCAGCTCGACGGCGAGCGCGGCCGGGATCGGCGCGTGGTCGATCACCGCGTGCGCGTCGACGTCGTAGAGCAGCGCCCCGTTGGCGCACACGACGACCGCGTGCGCCCCCGTCGCGTCCGGCAGGTCGCGCACCCACCGCGGCGGGCGCCCCGTCACGAGCACGATCCCGATGCCGGCATCGGCGGCGGCGTCGAGCGCCCTGCGCGTGCGCGCCGAGACGGTGCCGTCAGGGCCGAGCAGGGTGCCGTCGAGGTCCGACGCGATCAGGCGCGGCGTGCTCATGCTGGTGGATTTCCGTCATACCTCGTCCGGCTCATCCGCCGCACGAGGACGTCACGAAGTACCTCGTGCACGACCGTTCCTCCGCTTTCTCCCCGCGGCTCGCCGCGGACACCATCCCCTCCTCCCGTACGACGCCGAGGCCCGCGCTTGCGGGTCTCGCGCGTTTCCGGGGTCATTGCAGGAGGAACCCGAGGAAGATGGTGTTCAGGACCAGCAGCACGGCGACCACGATGGTCATGCGCGTGAGGTTGCGCTCCATCACCTGCGTGGCGCCGAACTGGGACTGGCCGATGCCGAAGGCGCCCGACAGCCCCGAGTCCTTGCCCGAGTGCGCGAGCACGAGGATGATCACCAGGATCCCGAGGATCACCTGCAGCGCGACGAAGATACCCTCGACCATGGCGCGCAGTGTAGCCCGAGCCCGACTCGGGGCCCGCCGGTCCTAGGCGAGCCGGACGGCGCCGGGCGGGCCCGCCACGAGACGCCCGACCACGGGGCCCGGCAGGGAATCCCCCGCGCAGGTCGGATCGACCGCGGCGAGCAACCCACCCGAGGTCTGCGCGTCGCAGGCGATGAGCGCCCGCTGCGGATCGGCCGAGGTGGCGTCGAGGTAGTCGGCGGCCTCACGATTGCGGCGCGTGCCGCCCGGGACGGCGCCCGCCTCGACGAGGTCCGGCACGCCCGGCAGCAGGGGCAGCGTCGCCTGCTCGAGCTCCGCGGCGCAGCCCGAGTGGCGGGCCATCGCGTGCAGGGGCCCGGCGAGCCCGACGCCCGCCACGGCGACGACCGCGGGGGGCGCGAGCGGCCGCAGCGCCTCGGCGGCCGCTCGATTCGGCGTCGCCATCGACGCCACCGCCGACGCCACCACCTCCGGCGCCGCCAGGTCCTTGCGCAGCGCGTTGCAGACGATCCCGGTGCCGAGCGGCTTCGTCAGCACGAGCAGGTCGCCGGGGCGACCGCCCGCGTTCGTCCACAGCCCGTCGGGCGCGACCGTCCCCGTCACCGCGAGGCCGTACAGGGGCTCCGGCGCGGTCACCGTGTGCCCGCCGACGATCGTGACGCCGACCGTGGCGGCCAGCTCCTGGCCGCCAGGTCGCGGGCGAGATCGGCCGGAATCGCGAGGACGGCCAGCGCGAAGCGCGGCGTGCCGCCCATGGCGTAGACGTCGGAGATCGCGTTGGCCGCGGCGATCCGCCCGTAGTCGAACGGATCGTCGACGGGTGGCCCGAAGACGTCGACGGTCTGCACGAGCAGCGTCCCGTCGTCGAGCCGCACGACGGCGCCGTCGTCCATCGTCTCGCTCGAGACCAGCACGTCCGGATCGGCGGGGGCCGTGACGTGGCGCAGGACCTGCGCCAACTCCCCGGCGGGGAGCTTGGAGGCTCAACCACCGCCCGTCGAGAGACGCGTCAAGCGCACCTGCTCGGCCATGTCCCACCCCCCTTTGCGCATCCGTGGTCCGGGACGCACGCTACCCGAGCCCGCGGTCACCCCCAAGCCGCGCGACGGCGGTATGGTTCAGGCCATGCAGCGACGCACCCTCGGAACAAGCGGCGTCGAGGTCTCCGCGGTGGGCTTCGGCGTCTGGACGGTCGCCACCGGCTGGTGGGGCGAGTACACGGACGACGCGGCGGTGGCGCTCCTGCGTCACGCCCGCGACCGCGGCATCACCTTCTTCGACACGGCCGACACGTACGGCGAGGGTCGCGGCGAGCAGCTCCTGCGCAAGGCCTTCGGCGCGGACCAGGACGTCCAGATCGGCACGAAGTTCGGCTACGACATCTACTCGCCGTGGGACCGCAAGGGCCACAGCGAGCGGCCGCACGACTGGTCGCCCGCCTTCATCCGCTACGCGCTCGAGCAGAGCCTGCAGCGCCTCGGACGCGACACGATCGACTTCTACCAGCTGCACAACCCGCGCCTCGACGCGCTCCAGGACGACGGCATCTTCGAGCTGCTCGACGAGCTCCTGCAGGCCGGCACGGTGCGCTCCATCGGCGTCGCGCTGGGCCCCGCGATCGGCTGGCGCGACGAGGGACTGTGGGTCGCCGAGAACCGCCCGATCCACGCCATGCAGGTGATCCACAACCTGCTCGAGCAGCAGCCCGGCCGCGACTTCATCGCCGCAGCACGCGCCAACGGCGTCTCGATCGTGGCCCGCGTGCCCCACTCCTCCGGGATGCTGGAGGGCAGGTACACGCTCGACACGGTCTTCGCCGAGAACGACCACCGCCGCCACCGTCCCCGCTCATGGCTCGTCGAGGGCGTGCAGAAGGTCGAGAAGGTGCGATTCATGGAGCGCACCGACCGCACCCTCGGCCAGGCCGCGATCCAGTGGCTCCTGCACGAGCCCGAGGTCGCAAGCGTCCTCCCGAACATCTACGACGCCGCACAGGTCGACGAGTTCGCCGCGGCCTCGGACACCCCGCCGGTCACGGACGACGAGTTCCGGCTCGTCGAGGACCTGTGGGAGGACGGGTTCGGCGTCGAGCCCTACGTCGAGGACGCCGAGCCCGTCACGGGCGACTGACGGCCGCATCGAGCACGTCGACGAGGCGCCGCGCCTGCACCACGTCGGCGTGGCGATCCGCCACCGCCTGCCCGGCCGGCGCGTCGCGGCGGAGCGCGAGCGCCTGCCGCCGGCCCGCGAGGATCGCGTCCTCGGCGGGCGGGTCGACGCGGACCGCCGCCGTCGGCGGTAGCTCGTCGGCGACGGGAGCGGTCTCGGAGACGACGAGCGGCACCCCGCAGGCGACCGCCTCGATCGCGCCGAGGCCGTAGCCCTCCGACAGGGCGACCAGCGCGGCGGCGTCGGCGGCGCGCAGGAGCTCGGGGATGCGCTCGGGCGCGATCGCACCGAGCAGCCGCACATGGCCGAGGCCACCGAGCCGATCGGCCAGCGGACCGTCCCCGGCGATCCAGAGCTCGCCACCGCCGGTCTCCGCGCGCAGGCGCTCGACGGCGCGAGCGAGGCGCTCGGGGTTCTTGCGCTCGATCAGGTTGCCGACCTGGACGACGAGCGGGCGGTTCGGCTCCGCGCCGAACCCCGCCGGATCGCCGGAGCCGGGCCGGAAGCGCACGCGATCGACACCGGTGTCGATGACGACCGGGTCGCAGCCGGGGCAGACGGCCTCGAGCCGCGCCGCGAGGGGCCCGGAGACCGCCACGACGCGCGCCGCGCCCCGAACGGCGCGGCCGGTCGCCAGCCGCAGCGGACGTGAGCGCTCGAGGTGCGTGACGTCGCCCCCGTGGGCGACCACGACGTACGGGGCGCCGGCGACACGGGCGGCTCGGCGGGCCACCAGCGCCGTCGGCACGAGGTAGTGACCGAGCACGACGTCCGGGCGCATGCGGTTGGCGACGTGCGCACCCTCGTTGCGAAGGCCGGCGTACTTGCGCGCCGAGCCGCCGAGGCCGGTCGGCCGCCGCTCGAGGCCGACCAGCTCGACGACGCAGCCCGCCTGCTCGAGCGCGGCGGCCTGCCGCGCGACGAAGACGCCGTACTGCGGGGCCTCCGCCGACGGGAGCATGTTGGACACGATCAGGACGCGAAGCGGACGGCGCACCCCCTGAGAATGCACTACGTCGCGGCCGCTAGGCTGCCGGAACCGCCGGTGTAGCTCAGTTGGCAGAGCACTCGCCTTGTAAGCGAGAGGTCCTCGGTTCGAGCCCGAGCACCGGCTTTCGACCGAACCAGTCGTATGGGAAACACCCATACCGGCGACCTCGCCGCCGGTGGACGATGTCGTGGGACGAGCAGGTCGTTGCGCCTGCCCGCCAACGCGGCATGCCCGACCACTTCCCGCCCACCAAACCTGCGGCGTTTCGGGTCGTGTTCGAGGCCGCCAGCAACGCGATGCTGTTGTTCAACGACGAGCCACGCGTCGTCTTCGCCAACGCCGCTGCCTGCGTCCTTCTGGTCACTTCCGGGGCAGGCTCGGCTGGCGAATCAGGGGCCTTCGCGTTCACACCGGAGTCGGGATTGGACGGTGATCGCTGGAGGGGCATCATCGAAACCGGCCATGGGTGTGTCCACATCACGACAGCGGGTTACCGCGATACCGACCTGGTCCTCCGAGTCCTCGGGAACCGCAAGGACGCAACCCGGCTGGTCTCGGTCGAGCAGATCGGCCTACCGGGCGCTGGGGTGCTGACGGGGCGCCAGCGCGATACCGTGCGGCTGCTTTGCGACGGCGCGACCAACCAGCAGATCGCCATCGCACTCGGCGTCTCCGATCCGACGGTGCAGAAGCACGTCGTCGGCATCAAAGAGCGCATCGGCGCCGCCAACCGCGCGCAGGTCGTGGCGCTGATGCTGCAGCGGGAGGATTTCGCACGACGGGCCGGGAGCGAGCGGCTTCACGTTCACCAGGTGATCCGGAACGCGAGGGGCGAGATCGTCGACACGCGTCTTCTGTACGTCGACCACGCTACTCGACGGGATGCGCCCGCCATCATCTCGCGCATGGGGCAACGGGTCGGCTCGTGGAGCCCTGACCACTCGAGGAGTCCCCTGCTCGCCCTCATCGGACGAGCAGTGGACAGCGGAAGGCCGGCATACGCCGACCGCGTAGCCGTGGGCCGGCAGTGGGGCGGCCACAGCCATGAGATCGACACCCTCGCGAAGCCAGTCGGAGCCGACCGGGCGATGTACATCGGGCGGCTCCCAATCGCCTCGCCGGACCGCGGCGGGTCGGCCCCTACTCGATGAGCCCCGACATCTCGAACAACAGCAGCAGCAGGAACAGCCCGAACGGGAGCAGAGCGAGGTAGGCCGCGAGCGCCCGCTCGCCCCGGCGCAACGCCGCGATCAGCAGCACCCCGCTGGCGGTGATCACCAGCCAGCCGATCCAGAAGCCCGGCCGCTGATCGGGGCCCGCCTGCAGCGCATCCGTGACGATCAGCGCGAGCACGACGAGCAGGCCGGCCAGGGCCGTGGCCGACCCGATGCGCCCGAGAGTGGTGGTCGGGAGGAGGTGGCGCGGCGACGGCCGGGGCATGCAGCGACCGTAGCCGGCGGCCACGGGCGACGAACCGGTGTCTCCCCGTTTCCGATCCGGTGAAGCCCGCAGGGACTACCATCGGCAGGGGGTACCTTCGAACCATGGGCCATCACCTGCACATCGCGCACCGGGGCTACCGCACGGGCCTCGGCGACAACACGCTCGCGCAGATCGCAGAGGCCATCCGCCTGGGCTGCGACATGGTCGAGGTGGACGTGGGGCGCCGACGGCGCACGGACGGCGAGCTCATCCTCGCCCACGACCGCGGCCCGAACGCCCGTGCCCCGCTCCTACGCGCGGCGCTCGCGCTCTGCCGCGGCGCTGGCGTGCCGATGAACCTCGACCTCAAGCAGAACGGGATCGCCGATCAGCTCGTGCGTGAGCTCAACGACACCGGCATGGTCGAGCGAGTCGCCTTGACCGGCGGCGGCTGGGAGCAGGCGCTCTGGATCCGTCACCTCGAGCCGCGGATCCGCGTCGGGCTGACCATCCCGCGTCACCACCACGAGTGGGCGCGAGCGCTCGGCTGGACCGCCCAGCGCCTGCGCCGCTGGGCCTGGACGAGCCGCGTCGACCTGCTGCTGCGCGCCACCCACGTCGACCTCGTCACCGTCCAGTACCGGCTGGTGACGCAGCGGCTGGTCGCGCAGGTGCACCGGGCCGGCGGGGAGATCTGGTGCTGGACGCCCGACGATCCGGCCGCGATCGCCCGGCTCGTGGCGATGGGCGTCGACGGGATCACCACGAACGTGCCCGACCCGGGCCGCGCCGCCGCGGCGCCGGCCCACGCCGTGCGCACCTTCGCCTAGGCGGTGCGGGCGAGGGCC
>JBMTER010000029.1:0-13212 GCA_049433345.1 Gaiellales bacterium
CGTCGCCGCGGAGCGCGGCTACCTCGGAGCCGGCGTATGAGCATCGATCCGGCGGCCTACGCGCGCGTCTACGGGCCCACGGCCGGCGACCGGGTGCGGCTCGGCGACACGAGCCTCGTCGTGCGCGTCGAGGCGGACGATCAGGAGCGGGGCGAGGAGGTGCTGGCCGGCTTCGCCAAGACGGCCCGCGATGGGCTGATGGCGCGCGCGTCGGGGGAGGCGGTCGACATCGCCGTCACCCAGGTGCTCGTGATCGACCCCCTGCTCGGAGTCCGCAAGACCGCGATCGGCATCACCGATGGGCGGATCAGCGCGATCGGACGAGCCGGCAACCCGGACGTGATGGACGGCGTCGACGTCGTGCTCGGCACCGACACCGCGATCGTGTCGGGCGAGGGACTGATCGCCACTGCGGGGGCGATCGACCCTCACATCCACTACCTGTCGCCGCGGATCGCCGACCAGGCGCTCGCCGCCGGGGTGACGACGCTCGTCGTGCAGGACTACGGGCCCGTCTGGAACCTCGGCACGAACCCCGTCTGGGCGCTGCGCAGCGTCTACGCCGCCCTCGACGCCTCACCGATCAACACGCTGATGCTGACGCGGGCCTCCTCGACGCTGCCCGAGCCGGTCGAGCGGGTTCTGCGGGCCGGCGCGGGCGGCCTCAAGATCCACGAGGACGTCGGCGCCCACGCGACCGTCATCGACACCGCGCTGCGCATCGCCGACGACCACGACGTGCAGCTCTGCATCCACACCGACGGCCTCAACGAGGGGCTGAGCGTGGAGGACACCCTCGACGTGATCGCGGGTCGCACGATCCACGCGTACCACATCGAGGGCACGGGCGGCGGCCACGCGCCCGACCTTCTGCGCCTCGCCGGCGAGCCGCACATCCTCACCTCCTCGACCAATCCGACGTTCCCGTACGGCCGCAACACGGCGGCCGAGCATCAGGCGATGGTCGAGCTCGTGCACGTCCTGCGCGAGGACCTGCCGGGCGATGCCCAGCTCGCCACTGACCGTGTGCGGCCCGGCACGATGGCCGCGGAGAGCGTCCTGCACGACATGGGGCTGATCCAGATGGTGTCGTCGGACAGCCAGGGGATGGGGCGGATCGGCGAGACGATGCGACGCTCGTTCCAGCTGGCGAGCCTGATGCGCGACGCCCGGGGGACGCTCGGCGACTCGGGTGACGACAACGCCCGCGTGCTGCGCTACCTCGCGAAGTGCACGCTCAACCCGGCGATCGCGCACGGCATGGCCGACCACGTCGGCGCGATCGCGGTCGGCCGCCTCGCGGACATCGTCCTGTGGGAGCCGGGGTGGTTCGCCGTCAAGCCGTTTCTGGTCCTCAAGGGCGGCTTCCCGGCCTGGGGCGCCGTCGGCGATCCCAACGCCTCGACGGCGTTCTGCCAGCCCGTGCAGGTGGCCGCGCAGATCGGCGGCGTCGGCTCGGCACCGGCGCGCCACAGCCTCGCGTTCGTCAGCCGGGCGGCGCTCGACGGCGGCGGTGCGGAGGAGCTGCCCACCAGCAAGGCGCTCGTCGCGGTTCGCGGCAGCCGCGGACTCGCAGCAGGAGACATGGTGCGCAACGACACGGTCGCCGCGGTGCGCGTCGATCCCGCGACCCACGTCGTCACGGTCGACGGGACCCCCGTGGCCGCCGAGGCGGCGACCACCGTCCCCCTGCGGGCGCTCCACCTACTCGGATGCGCGGACGTCTCGCGCTCTGCGCCCCCGACAAGCTGCGCGGGGCGCTCGACGCGCCGCAGGCCGCGGCGGCGCTCGCCGCGGGCTGCCGCGATGCCGGCTGGACGGCCCTCGAACACCCGCTCGCCGATGGCGGAGAGGGCACCTGCGAGGCGATCGTGCGCGCGAACCGCGGCCGGCGCGAGCAGGTGCGAACCCACGACGCCCTGGGGCGGCCCCGCACCGCGATGCTCGGCGTGCTGCCGAACGGGACCTGCGTCATCGAGGGCGCCGAGGCCAACGGGCTGATCCATATCCCACGCCAGCACCGCGACGTGATGCGCGCCACGAGCGCCGGCATCGCGCCGATGGTGCTGCGCGCGCTCGACCTTGGCGCAGCCCGGATCGTGATCGGCCTCGGCGGCTCCGCCACGGTCGACGGCGGCCTGGGTCTGCTGATCGGGCTCGGCCTGCGCGCCTGGGACGCCGACGGCGCGCCGCTGGAGGGTTGCGGCGCCGACGTGCCGCGCGTGCGCCGCATCGACACCTCCGGCCTCGACCGGCGACTCGCGGACGTGGAGCTCGTCGTCGCCGTCGACGTGGACAGCCCGTTGGCGGGCCCGACGGGGGCCGCGCCCGTGTTCGGGCCGCAGAAGGGGGCCACACCCGAGCAGGTGACCGTCCTCGACGAGGGTCTGGCGCGGCTCGAGGACCTCTACGGCGAGCAGGCGCGTCGTCCCGGCGCCGGGGCAGCCGGCGGCCTCGGCGCGGCCTGCTTCCTCCTCGGCGCCGAGCCCGAGCCGGGGGCCGTGCTCGTGATGCGCGAGACCGGCTTCCACGAGCGCCTCGCCGAGGCCTCGCTGGTGCTGACGGCCGAGGGGTCGGTCGACGCGCAGAGCGCCGCCGGCAAGACCGTCGCACGGGTGGCGACGGCCGCCCGTGAAGCCGGTGTGCCGTGCGTCGTGTTCGGCGGTCGCGTCGATGACGACGTCGACGCCCTCTACGCCGCCGGCGCGAGCGCCGTGCTCGGGATCGGGCGGGGCGCGCGCCCCCTCAGGGCCGCCCTACGCGCGAGCGCGGGCGACCTGCAGGCTGCGGCGCGCGGCGTCTGCAGCCTGCGGGACGCCTAGGGGTACTGCACGTAGAGGTTGAGCCCGGAGCGGTTGGCGCCGCCCGTCAGAGCCTCACCGACGCCCTGCAGCGATACGGACACCTTCGCACCCGAGGTCGGGGTGAGG
Organism: Gaiellales bacterium; assembly: GCA_049433345.1. Lineage (GTDB taxonomy): Bacteria > Actinomycetota > Thermoleophilia > Gaiellales > F1-60-MAGs149 > F1-60-MAGs149. The sequence goes on from JBMTER010000029.1 coordinate 2,931, forward strand.
CCATTGGCGGTCAGGCATTCGCTGACGTTGATGGTGAACCCGATCGTCGCGCTGGCGGCGTCGGCAACCACCGTCGGGAAGTCCGCCCGGGTGTCATCGATCAGGGGGACGATCGAGTTGAACGGGTCGTCCGAACTGCTCGAGTAGCGCGCGGGCGTCAGACCGACCGGGCTCGTGACGGTGCAGCCCGCCTCGCTGTTCGGGCGCTGTTCAGCGCCCTGTCCGGTGCGGAGGAAGTCCACCGTCGCGCCCCAGTGCAGGCCGGCGACGTCGTAGTAGTCCGCGATCTCGCCGGGCAGGCCGAAACGCTGCGGGCGCCAGAAGCGCAGGGTCAGGAGCCCGTCGGGGCCGAGGGTGATCGCCGAGGTCTCGTTCGCCCCCGGGGAGGACCCGGTCAGCGGGTAGGTGAACGTCGTGCTGTTCGCCGATTGCAGCGCGGGCGAGGTGACGAAGTAGGGGGAGAGGGAGATCGGCACCTGCGTGACGACCCCGCCGCGCCGGGCGTTGATGGTGACCACGTCGCCGGGCGCCACGCCGCCGAGCGTGTCGGGGCTGTTCGGCTGCACCATCGCGACCCAGGTCGGCAACGCGAGTCCGCCGCCGCCCGAGTCGGTCCGGTAGAGCTCGACCATCGCGTTGCCGCTCGGCCCGTTCGTGGGCGTGCAGGCCGCGCCCTGCGTGCACTCCGAGCCCGTGTAGTCGCTCCAGGTGGTCGCGCCGTAGGCGGGTAGGCCGGGCAGGAGGCTCTGCGCCTCGCTGAAGCCGGAGATCGTGGCCGTCCCGGCACCCGGCGCGCACCACGCCATCTGCGCCGGGCAGGCGATCCAGACGTGGTCGAACGCGGTCGCTCCGGCCGGGTCGATGTAGCGCTGGTCGATGTAGAACGACATCTGCAGGTTCGCCGTCGCTCCGGTCGCCGCCGACGCGGTCGACCCGAGCGCTTGGTTGATCTGGTCGCGGGTCGTGCCCGTGTAGATGTTGGTGGCGTTCTGGAGCGCCGGGCGCAGACCTGACCACGGGTTGAGGCGTGCGCTGACCTGCGCCGACACCGGATCGACGGCGTCCAGGGTCATATTGCCGTTGTCGTCGACGTCCACGGCGTTCGGCACGCCGTCGGCATCGCAGTCGCCGCCGGCTCCGGCGTCCGCTGACTGGGCGTTGGCGCAGCTGCCGCCGGGCGCGCCGGACACGCCGCCGCCTCCTCCACTGCCACCGCCACCCTGGCGGGTGGCCTTGGCCGCACCCTTCTTGGTGCGCACGAGTCCGAGCCGACCGGCGCCGATGGGGGCGCCCTTGGACAGCTTCACCCTGCCCTTGGAAAGGGTCATCGAGGTCGGCAGGGGCTTCACGAGCGCCCCGTAGCCCTTCGTCACGCGGATCGGGCCGAGAGCGATGGTCTTCGCCTTCGAGCCGGCGAGGCGGGTCGCGCCCCGCGCGCCCGCGCGGTTGAGCAGGACCGGACCGGCGTACGAGCCATCGCGGGCGATCAGCTGCAGCGAGGTGCCGTTGAGCGCGGAGGCGGCGATCTTGGCCGTCACCTTCCGACCCTTCGGCGTCACCGTCACGGACGAGCCGCGCGTCGGCAGCACCAGGACGCGGAGCCCGGCGATGGAGCCGGCACTGCCCGTCAGCGTGGCGGTGATCGTGACCTTCTTGCCCTTCTGCGCGGCGGCGCCGCTGGGCAGCGCGACGGCGGCGAGGCTGACCAGGACCACGGCGATGACCCGCGTGCGCATGTTCATGGCGGCGAACTTACTCCACGCCGGGGGCCGTGTCTAGCCCTGGGACTCGTCGATGATCGCGAGTGCTCGGCGGATCGGTCGCGGCAGGTTGAACGAGACGTCCTCGTGCACCGTCTCGAGCTCGGAGACGGGCAGTGGACCGTGGCGCTCCTCGAACCACGCGATCACCCGTCGGACGAGCCGCTCGGGGGCCGAGGCGCCGGAGGTGATGCCGATGCGCTGCACGCCCTCGAGCCAGTCGGGGTCGATCTCGCTCTCGTCCTCGATCAGGTGGCTCTGGACGCCGGCCTCGCGTGCGACCTCCACGAGCCGGCAGGAGTTCGACGAGTTCGCGGAGCCGATCACGAGCACCAGGTCGGTGGCCTGGGCCAGCTCCTTGACCGCGGCCTGTCGATTCGAGGTCGCGTAGCAGATGTCGTCCTTCGCGGGCGCCTCGATCCACGGGTAGCGCGCCTTCAGGGCCTCGATGATCCCCCGTGTCTCGTCCACGGAGAGGGTCGTCTGGGTGAGGTAGGCGAGCGCCTGCGCGCTGTCGTAGTCGGGCAGGGCCGCGACATCCGCCTCAGTCTCGACGAGCGTCATGGCGTCCGGCGCCTCACCCATCGTGCCGACGACCTCCTCGTGGCCCGAGTGGCCGATCAGGAGCATCCGGTAGCCGCGCTGCGCGTAGCGCTTCGCCTCGCTGTGCACCTTCGTCACGAGCGGGCAGGTCGCGTCGATCGCGTCGAGGCCGCGCGCGGCGGCGTCGGTGTGCACCGTCGGGGCCACGCCATGCGCGGAGAAGACGACCGTGGCCCCCTCGGGCACCTCGGCCACCTCGTCGACGAAGATCGCGCCGCGCTCCTCGAGATCGCGCACGACGTGCAGGTTGTGCACGATCTGCTTGCGCACGTAGACGGGGGCGCCCTGCAGCTCGAGCGCGCGCTCGACGGTCTCGACGGCACGATCGACGCCGGCGCAGTAGCCGCGCGGGGCGGCGAGGATCAGCTCGGTTGGGGCCATGGACGAAGGATACCGCCCTGCCCATCGCAGGCGGCGGCCCGATCGGCCGTACCATGCCGGCGTGGAGCGCCGTTCGCCCGCCGTCCTGATCGCCGTCGTCGCCCTCGGGCTCCTCGTCGCGACGCAGCTCGTGTACCCGCAGGTGCCCGACGCGTGGGTCGACCGCATGACCCTGCTGACCATCCTGCTCTTCCTCGCCTCGTCGATCGCCGCCGCGTGGGCTCGGTCCGGGCCGCGCTTCGCATTGGCGCTCGCCGGGCTCGCGTTCCTCGTCGGGTACGGGTCGGAGGTGATCGGCGTGGCGACGGGGTTCCCGTTCAGCGAGTACTCCTACACGGAGCGCCTGCAACCGCAGCTGCTCGACGTGCCGATCGCCATCCCGCTGGCCTGGGCGATGATGGCCTACCCGGCGTGGCGCGTCGGCGAGCTGATCGGCCCGACCCCCGTCCTGCGGGCCCTCTGCGCGGCCGGGGCCCTGACCGCGTGGGACGTCGCCCTCGATCCCCAGATGGTGGGTATCGGCTACTGGGAGTGGCCGAACGGCGGCGCCTACGTCGGCATCCCGCTGGTCAACTTCCTCGGTTGGCTCGCCGTCGGCATCGTGCTGTTCGGCTGGTGGGCGCTCGTCGCCAAGGTCGAACACGTGCCGAGCCGCCGCACCCTCGTCGATGCGCTCGGTCCGCTCCTGTACGCGTGGACGTGGATCGGCGAGACGGTCGCCCACGCGCTCTTCTTCGCCGGCTGGGGGGTGGCCGGCGCCTCGTGCGTCGCGAGGGGGCGGGTCGCCGTGCCGGCGCGCCTGCGCCGGCGCGCGGGGGAACCGGGCTGATGCGCGTCGTCGGCGTCGGCGCAGGGGGGGGGGGCCTCGGCGCGGCCGTGCGGCTCGCCGGCTCCGGCGCCGATGTCGTGGTCCTCGAGGCGTCGGACGGCGTCGGCGGCAAGCTCGGCATCGAGCGGGCCGAGGGCCACACGTTCGACACCGGACCGTCGCTCCTGACGATGCCCTTCACCATCGCGGACACCCTGGCCGCGGCGGGCGTCGATCTGGCGGACCGTCTCGACCTCCTGCCGGTCGAACCCCTCTGCCGCTATCGCTGGCCCGACGGGACCGAGCTCGACACCGCCATCGAGCCCGCGGCGGAGGCCGCCTGGCTCGACCTCGTGGAGCAGGGGCGGCGCACCTGGGACCTGAGCCTGCCCCTGTTCCTGTCGGAGCCGGTCGGCAGCCCCCTCGACCTCGCGCGACGCAGCGGACGACCGGTCGATCCGCGCGACATCCTCGCGCACATCACCCTCGATCGCTTCGCCGCGCGCCGCTTCGCCGATCCCCGGCTGCGCCAGCTGGTCGAGCGCTATGCGACCTACGCGGGTGCCGACCCGGCCCGCTGCCCGGCGACGATGGCGGTGATCCCCTACGCGGAGGGGGCGTACGGCGCGTGGCATCCCCGCGGCGGCATGCACCGGATCGCCGAGGTCCTGCGCGACGTCGCCGTCGAGCGCGGAGCGGAGCTGCGCACCGGCTGTCGCGTGCGCCGCATCATCGTCGAGCAGGGGCTGGCGGTCGGCGTGGAGACCGCCGCAGGCGAACGGATTCCGGCCGACTGCGTCGTCGCCAACTGCGACGCGGCGACGCTCTACGGCGATCTGGTGGAGGCGCCTCGACAGGCGCGCTCGCTCGCCGCGGCGCCGGCCAGCCTGTCCGGGTTCGTGCTGATGCTCGGCATCCGCGGGCGTACGGCCGGCCTCGCCCACCACAACATCTTCTTCCCGCGCGACTACCGCGCGGAGTTCGCCGACGTCTTCGACGATCCCCAACCGCCCCACGATCCGACGATCTACCTCTGCAATCCGGCGGCCACGGATCCATCGTGCGCCCCGGCCGGCGACGAGTCGTGGGTCGTGCTCGTCAACGCGCCGCGCCCCGGTCCCGTCGACTGGGCCGCCGCCGGGGAGCGCTACCAGGACCACGTGCTCGATCGCCTCGACGCGCTGGGGCTCGAGGCCCGCAGCCGTGCCCGCGTGATCCTGCGCCGCTCCCCCGCGGACCTGGAGCGGCTGACGGGCGCGCCCGGGGGCGCGATCTACGGGACGGCATCGATGGGGCCGCGTGCGGCCTTCCTGCGGCCCCGCAACGCCTCTCCTGCCGTCCGTCGCCTGTACCTCGCCTCGGGCAGCGCCCATCCCGGCGGCGGGCTGCCGCTGGTGCTCCTGTCCGGCCGGATCGCGGCGGAACTGGCGCTCGCGGAGTGCGCCTGACGGCCGTCCGCTGCGAAGGAGGGGCTGACGCTCCCGCGCAACTGCTCCCCCGCATGGAACGCATCGCCGACCTCACCGACCGCCTGCGCTGGCCGATCGTGGGCGGCTGGATCGTCCTCGTCGCGATATCGCTGGTGGCGACGCGCAACCTCTCGGATCTGCTGTCGAACCGCTTCGACCTGCCGGATACCGAGTCGACGGCCGTGCTCGAGACGCTCGAGCGCGAGTTCGGGCAGCGCGGCGACTCGACCTTCCTGCTCGTCGTCGACGGCAGCGGCGGGGCCCCCGGCGGGCCCCGCGCTGGCGGCGGCGACCGCCGCGGCGGCTGACCGGGCCGCGCAGGCCCTCGGCTCCGCCCAGGTCGCGCCGGTCGAGGTCTCGGGGCCGCTCGCCTACGCCGCGATCGGCACCACCCTCGAGCCGGCGCAGGCCCAGCTGCGGGTCGAGCAGATGCGCGCCGCGATCGGCGAGGTCGAGGGGGGCACCGCCTACCTGAGCGGCCAGACCGCGATCAACCGCGACCTCCAGCCCGTCGTCGACCGCGACCTGATCCGCGGGGAGGCGATCGCCGTCCCGATCGCGGCGTTCGTCCTCCTGTTCATCTTCGGCACGATCATCTCGACGTTCCTCCCGCTCGTCTTCGCGCTGGCGACCGTGCCGACCACTCTCGGGATCGTCTGGATAGCCGCCCACCAGATCGACATGGCGATCTACGTCACGAACCTGGTCACGCTGATCGGGATCGGCATCGCGGTCGACTACTCGCTGCTGGTGGTCTACCGGTTCCGCGAGGAGATGCATCGCATCCAGCGCGACCGGGCCGAGCCGGGGCAGGAGCCGCGGCTCGTGCGCCTCGACCGCGACGACACCCGCGCCGCGCTGCGGCCGACGATGCGCTTCGCCGGGCACGCGGTCGTCTTCAGCGGCCTGACCGTGGCGGTCGGACTGGCCGGCCTGATCGTGCTGCCCCTGCCGTTCATCCGCTCGATGGGCGTGGGGGGGCTCGTGATCCCCCTGATCTCGATCTTCGCGGCCGTCACCCTCCTGCCCGCGCTGCTCAGCCTGCTCGGGCACCGTCTCGGCTACCTGCGTGTGGTGCCGAGGCGGGTGCTCGATCGGCGCATGGAGGAGGAGGGCGAGCACGGCTTCTGGGTCTCGCTCAGCGGCGCGATCATGCGACGTCCGTGGCCGTTTCTGGTCGTCGGATCCGCGCTGCTGATCGCGCTCGCCCTGCCCACCCTCAGGATCTCCCTGACGCCCGGGTCGAACGACGGGCTGCCCGCGTCCGTGGAGAGCGTGCAGGGCATGCTGCGTCTCGAGGCCGAGGTCGGAGCCGGCCCGCTCGCGCCCTCCCAGATCACGATCGACACGGGTGCCGCCGACGGGGTCTGGGCGGATCCGCAGGCTGCGGCGATCGCCCGCCTCGCCGTGCTGCTGCGCGAGGACCCGGAGGTGGGGGAGCAGCCGACGGCGGTGGCCGCTCCGACCGACCTGCTCGTCGACGGCGACACGCCGGCCGCACGCGAGCAGGCGATCGCCGTGGGCCTCGTCGATCCGACCGGCCGCTACGCGCTCGTGACCGCCGCCTCCCGCGACCAGTACGGCGCCGAGGCGAGCCAGGAGCTCGCGCGGCGGCTGCGCGCGGAGACGGTGCCGGCGGCCGCGTTCCCGGCCGGCACGGAGGTCCTCGTCGGAGGTGGACCGGCGGCCGGTATCGATTTCATCGATCGCGCCTACGGCGCCTTCCCGTGGCTGGTCCTGTTCGTCCTCGTGACCAGCTACATCCTGCTGGTGCGGGCCTTCCGGTCCCTGCTGCTGCCCCTCAAGGCGGTGATCCTGAACGTGCTCAGCGTCGCGGCGGCCTACGGCATCCTGGTGCTGGTCTTCCAGGAGGGCTGGGGGCGATGGGCCGGCCTCGAGCCCGTCGGACAGATCGAGGCGTGGATCCCGATCTTCCTGTTCGCGATGCTGTTCGGGCTTTCGATGGACTACGAGGTGTTCCTCGTGACCCGCATGCGGGAGCTGTACGACCGCGGGCTGTCGAACGCGGACGCCGTCGCGCAGGGGCTGCAGCGCACCGGGCGCATCGTCAGTGCCGCCGCCATCATCCTCGTCGCCGCGTTCGGCGGTTTCCTGCTCGGTTCGCTCTCGGCCTTCCAGCAGTTCGGCCTCGGGCTGGCGGCGGGCATCCTGATCGACGCGACGCTGATCCGCATGATCCTCGTGCCGGCCTTCATGCAGATCGCGGGCGACGCCAACTGGTGGCTGCCCGCGTCGGTCGCGCGGATCCTGCGTGTGCGACCCTCCGGACGGCGCATCGCCGCCTGATCCCGACGGGACGCTCCGCCCATGGGGATCAGGCCGGCGTCACCTCGGAGCGCGCCCGACTCAGCTGCGCCCAGGCGACCGCCGCGAGCACGATCAGCCCGCCGATGATCTGGCCGACGCCGAGGCTCTGGCCGAGCAGGGCCCAGGCGAAGGCGCCCGCGACGATCGGCTCGATCATCGCCGTCACGGTGGCGCCGTCGGCGCCCATCCGGCGCACGCCCGAGATCAGCATCGCGAACGGCACCACCGTCCCGAACACGGCGACCCAGAGCAGGAGCGGCCACAGCGGCAGCGCGACGCCGAGCGCGTCCGTCTCGACCTGGAGGCCGTCGAACGGGAACGACCACGGCGGCTGCACGATCAGCAGCGCCAGTGCGCCGAAGGCGAGGCCGATGCCGAGCACGCTCGTCGCGGAGCGGCGCTGCGTGAGCCGCTCCGCGTGCAGCGCGTAGTAGGCGTAGCAGGCCGCCGCGCAGACGCTGAGGGCGACGCCGAGCATCGACAGCCGCTCGTCGACGCCGCCGGCGAGGTCGAGCACGAGCGCGAGGCCGACCAGCGCCACCGGAATCGCGGCCCACGCCTGCCACGGCAGTCGTCGCTTCCAGGCGAAGCGCACCCAGAGGGCCACGACGAGCGGGGCGGAGTACTCGATCACCAGCGAGATCGACACCGGGATCCGACTGATCGCCTCGAAGTAGAACCACTGCACGCCGACGAGGCCGACGATGCCGAACACCGCGAACATGAGCGCCTCGCGGCGTGTCAGCCGCAGGCTCGCTCGGTCCCGCCAGACCAGCCACGCGAGCAGGATCAGGGCGCCGATCACGATCCGCGCCTCGGCCAACCGCGATGGCGGCAGCCCCGCCTCCATGACCGCGGTCGAGATCGTGCCGTTGAACCCCCACAGGGTGGCGGCCCCGGCCACGAGCAACGTGCCGGAGAGGGTCCGCGAGAGCACCATCGACGGTAGCCTACGGGCGGTGCTGCACGACTCCGCGCTCCTGCCCCTGCTGACCGCGCTCGTCGCCGGCGCGCTCGCCGCCCGCATGGCCGGCAGCGCCGTGCGCGGGTTCGCCCCCCAGAAGCCCCTGTGGGCGCTCGGCCTGCTCCTGTTCGCCGCCGCCAGCGGCGCGGCGGCCTACGGCACGGCCGACGGCTGGGGCGAGGCCTCGTTCACCGTCTACTACCTGGCCGGCGCGTGCCTCTGCGTGGCCCTGCTCGGTGCGGGATCGGCCTTCCTCGCGCTGCCGCGGCCGATCGCCCACATCGTCCTCGGCGCCACCGCCACGGCCTGCGTCGCGGCGGCCGTGACGGTGATCATCGCACCCGTCGACCAGGCCATCCTCGACCAGGCGACGGGACTCGGCGCGCCGTCGAACGACGCGCTCGGCGGCAGCGGGTACCTGTGGGCGATCGCGATGAACACGGTGGGGACGGCGCTGCTCGTGGCGGGCGCGGTCGTCTCGATCGCGCGCCGCCGTCGCCCCGGGCCGAACGCCGCGATCCTGGCCGGCGTGCTCGTGATCGCGCTGGCCGGCACGCTGACGCGCCTCGGCGGGGAGGAGCTCCTCTACGAGGGCCAACTCGCCGGACTGCTGCTGCTCGGTGCGGGCCTCGAGTGGGCGAACCGGGCCGCCGCGGCCGTCACTCGGCCGATCGCGGCCTAGCGGGGTCCGCGCTGGTCGCGGGGCCAGGAGACCCGCATCGCGAACGTGCTGCCACCCTCGATGTGCGGCATGAATCGGCGCTGGAACGCGTCGTCGAGCCCGACGTCGACGCACGCCGCCCGCATGTGCGCCGCCCACGCGCTGCGCTGCGCCTCGGTGATGCGCAGGCCGTGGTGGGCGCCCTTCATGACCGCGAAGCCCCCACGCGCGGCGCTGTGCGCCTTGGGGCCGCCGAGCAGCTCCGTCAGCCACAGGCTGAGCCGCTCGGCGTGCTCCTCGCCCGGATCGCGGAAGAGGGGCAGAAGCAGCGGGTCCTCGAGGACACGGGCGTAGAAGCGCTCGCACAGGCGCTCGAGCCCGGGGGCGCCACCCGCGAGGTCGTACAGGCTGCGATCCGCAGAGTCGGGACGGTCAGATTCGAACTGACGACCCCGCGCTCCCAAAGCGCGTGCGCTACCAGGCTGCGCCACGTCCCGATGCGGATCGGGGGCGTCCGAGGCGGCTACGCCCCCGGGACGGCCCGTAGACCCTGGATCTCGCGGATCGCCGCGAGTTCGCGCAGCGCCTCGACCTCGATCTGACGGATGCGCTCGCGCGTGAGGCCGAACTCGCGACCGATCTCGTCGAGGGTGCGCGGGTCGAGCCCGTCGAGGCCGTAGCGCAGCTCGAGCACGCGTCGGTGACGCTCCGGCAGGGCGCCGAGGCCCTCCTGCAGCGCCTCATGGCGCAGCTGGTCGGAGACGGCGTCCATCGGGTCGATGGCCTCGGAGTCGGCGAGGAAATCGGAGAAGGAGGATTCGCCCTCGTCGCCGACGGGCTCCTCGAGGGAGATCGGGGAGCGAGCCGCCTTGCGCACGTCGAGCACCTGGTAGAGCGGCAGCTTCGCCTCCTCGGCGATCTCCTCGTTCGACGGCTCGCGGCCGAGGCGCAGCATCAGGGTGCGCTCCGCGCGGTTGATCTTCTGCAGGCGCTCGACGACGTGCACGGGAAGGCGGATCGTGCGCGACTTGTCCGCGAGGGCACGGGCGACGGCCTGGCGGATCCACCAGGTCGCGTACGTCGAGAACTTGAGGTCGCGGCGCCAGTCGAACTTCTCGACGGCGCGGATCAGGCCGAGGATGCCCTCCTGGATCAGATCGAGGAAGCCGAGGCCCTGGCCGCGGTAGTTCTTCGCGATCGACACGACGAGGCGCAGGTTCGACTCGACCATCTGCTGCTTGGCCGCCATGTCGCCCTTCTCGACGCGCTTGGCGAGGCGGATCTCGTCGGCCTTCGTCAACAGGGGGT
>JBMTER010000030.1:0-13026 GCA_049433345.1 Gaiellales bacterium
AGCCGTGGCTGCCGTGCAGCTGGTGAGGCTTAGCCGCCTGCCGGTCAAGTTCTACACAGCGCTTGGTTTGGATGGCATCGGCGAGCAGGCTGCGGCCAGGCTCCGGGCCCTCGGCCTCGACCTGGAAGTGGCCTGGCGCGACGCCCCCACCAGGCGGGGCGTGAGTTTTGTCGATCCCGCCGGCGACCGGGCGATCGTGCTCGCCGCCGGCGGCCGCTGCAAGCGCGTCGCCGAGGAGACGGGCGAGCTCTGCACGAACGGCGACGGCGCCACCGGCGAGGTGGCCGAGCTCGCCGTGCTCGCGGGCTGCGCCGAGCGCGACGCCGATTCGCTGCAGCGACACCCGACGGGTGCCGCCTGGCCGCCGCCGATGGCCGGCTACGCGGTGCCGGAGACGACGCGCGCGTACGGGGCGCTGCTCGTGAATGCGGCCGGGGATCGGTTCGTGGACGAGCTCGCACCGCGCGACGTGGTCGCCGAGGCGATCCTGCGCGAATGCGCGGAGGGCCGCGGCGTCGAGACGCCCGACGGCCGCCCCGCCGTCCTGCTCGACTGCTCGCCCGTCGATCCCGCCGACGCGGAGATCTCGTTCCCGTACATGCTGCGCCGCTACCGCAAGGCCGGGCTCGACCCCCTGGCCGAGTCCGTGCCGGTGCATCCGGTCCTGCACTACCAGAACGGCGGCCTCGCCATCGATCCGGACGGCGCCACCACCGTCGCCGGGATCTGGGCGGCCGGCGAGATCACCGGTGGCGTCCACGGCCGCAACCGCATGATGGGCAACTCGCTGCTCGACGTCTGCGTCTTCGGCCGCCGCGCCGGCGCGGCGGCAGCGCGTACCGTTGCGTAGATGACCGAGGTCCTGATCGTCGGCGCCTCCTTCGCGGGACTCGCCGCGGCCCGTGAACTGCGCGACCACGACGTCGTCGTGCTCGACCGCTCGCCGGTCGGGGCACACCAGACCTCGGCCTGCGCCCTGCCCGTGGCCCTCGTCGAATGGCTCGGCGCGACCGACGCGATCCTGCATGCCGATCACCGCATGCGCCTGCGGATCGGCCGGGAGACGTGGCGCATCGACCTGCCCGAGCCCTTCTGCACGATCGACTACGAGGCCTGCTGCCGCCTGGTCGCCGCCCAGTGCGACGCCCGCTTCGCCCGGGTGCGGGTGACGGGCCGCGACGGAGACGCCGTCGTCGGCGCCGACGGCGAGCGGCTGGAGGCCGACCACCTCATCGACGCCTCGGGCTGGCGCCGCGTGCTCGACCCCGACGGCCCCGTCCCGGGCGGCGATCCCGACCTCGTGACCGGGACCGAGGACCACGTCCCGACGGACCGCGTTCCGCCGACGCCGGGCTTCGACTTCATCTTCGACCGGGCGCTCGTGGCGGCGGGCTACGCCTGGTCGTTCCCGTCCGGCGACCACGCCCGCGTCGGGGTCGGCTCGTTCACCAGGGAGCCGCTCAACCCCGCGCTCGCGGCGCTGCGCGCCCGCGAGGGCGTCGGCGCGGGCACGGAGCGCCACGGCGGCGCGATCGGCTGCGTCCCGCGCGCACCGGTCGTCGACGGCGTCCTCTTCTGCGGCGACGCGGCCGGGCAGGCGCTGCCCCTGACGCTCGAGGGCATCCGTCCCGCCGTCTTCTACGGCGCCGCCGCGGGTCGCCTCGTCCGAGCCGTCCTCGCCGGCCGCGCCGACCGCGAGACGGCGCACGCCCGCTACGCGGCCCTGCACGCCGCGCACCTCGGCGGCCACCGGCGCCTGCTCCGCGCCCAGCGCCTCGTGCAGCGCACGCCCGACGCCGTCAAGCGCCGCGCGGTGCGGCGCTGGCTCGGCCGCGGCGGCACCGACGCGGACCCGCCGCCCCTGCCGTTCCGACAGCTGCGCTACCTCGAGGTGCTGCGCGCCGAGCGCCTCCCGGCGCTGCCCTGACACCGGTACGCTGCGGCCGTGGACGCCGACGTCCCCGCCCTGGCCGAGGCGCTCGCCGCGCTCGACCCGATGCTGCTCGAGCACGAGTACTCGCTGCTCGGGTACGGACGCGGATCGGCTCCGCCGTCGCCCGAGGCCCTGCTCGCCGAGGGCTTCGGCGCGCGCATCGACGATCCGCTCGAGACCACCTTCGTCCTGCGCAGCGCGCTCGTCGATCAGCTGCCACCGGCTGACACCCGGCAGGACGGGCTGCGCGTGATCCTGCTGACCGCACCGCTGCCACCCGACCTGACCGGATTCGCCTCCACGATCACCGGGGCGCTGGCGGACCGGGGCATCCCGATCATCCCGGTCGGCACGGCATCGCGCGACCACCTGCTCCTTCCCGACACCGCATGGCCGGAGGCGCTCGCCATCCTCCGCGGCCTGAAGGACGCGTCGCGACAGCTGCTCGAGGCCGCCGGAGAGCCGCCGGCGGCGGACGACCTCTAGCATTCGCCGGGTGGAACGGGTCGTGCGGATCCTCGCGCTCGGACTTGCGCTGGCCCTGATCGGCGGCGCAGCCGTCGTCTTCGTGCGGGCGCAGATCCTCAAGAGCGCGCCCTCGCCGATCGTCGGGCCCACGATCGACAACCGCGTCTTCTCACCCGACGCCTTCCGGGAACGCCGACGCGAGGCGACCCTGCGCGTCGGCCTGCGCCAGCGCGAGGCGGCCGTGGTGCTGATCCTCGACGCGGACGACGCGGTCGTCGCGCGTGCCCGCATGAGGCAGTCGGGTCGCCGCATCCGCGCCGCCTGGGATGGCACGGACGCAAGCGGCACGCGCGCGCCGGATGGCATCTACCGCTTCGCCATCGAACTCGCAGGCGGGCGGCGCGTGATCCGCATCCCGGACCCGATCCGCCTCGACGCCACGCCGCCGACGGTCCAGTCGAACGCGGAGGCGGGCCGCTACATCACGCCGGGCCTCGACGGCGAGACGGGGGTCTACAGCTTCACGCTGTCCTCCTCCGAGCCGACCCGCTTCCGGCTCGACGTCCGGCAGGTGCAGCCGAACGGCGCGGCCCGGCTCGTGCGACGCGAGACGACGCCGACCTGGGAGCGGCGCAAGCAGATGCGCTGGGCCGCGGACGCCGGCAACCTCCCGCTCGACGAGATCGGCGAGCCGGTGGAGCCCGGGTCGTACATCGTCGGCTGGCGCGCCGAGGATCGCGCCGGCAACCTCGTCATCGCCCCCACCGTGGTCGAGCCGGGCGAGCTCGAGCCGGCCCGCGTCGTGGGGGTGCGCACGGTCGCCCTGACCCCGTCCCTGCAGCCCGTCACGCTGCTCGGCGACGTCGAGCTGATCCGCCATCGACCCGGCGCGGCGTTCCCGGGGACGACCGGGGCGCGCGCCCAGGGCGCGCCCGGAGCGGTCCGGCTGCCGCGCGCCGGCGCCGGCCTCTACGCCGTCGAGATCGCCGGCGGCGGCTGGCGCGGCTGGGCGCCGGAGGCGGTGCCCGGACGGGCACCGGTCCTGATCATGGTCCCGACCTACTCGTGGCAGGCCACGAATCCGACCGACGGCGACCTGTCCGGCTTCCCGGATGTCCCTCCGCAGCCGCTCGCGTTGGACCGCCCCTTCGGCGACGGCATCGCGGCGGCGCTCGCCGGACTCGGCAGCATCGCCTCGACAGTCGCCGCCGGCACCGACGCCCGCGTCGGCGCGATCACCGACGGTGCGATCGAGCGGCGCGGCGTGCCGCGCGGTACGCGCCTCGTCGCGATCGCCGACGCACCCGTCTGGACCCCGGGCCTCCTGCGCGCCCTCAAGCGCTTCCGCGCCCGCGGCGGTCTCGTTCTGGTCCTCGACGATGCGAGCCTGGTGCGTCGCGCCACGCGCGCCGGGAACGCGATCACCCTCGAGGTCGGGAGCGATCCGACCGCGGACCGCCTCGACCCGCTGCGCACGATCGGCGCCGCCGCCGACGCACTCGCCACTCCACGCTGACAGGCGCGGCGGCGCCCGCTCCGCACCCGTACCATGCGGGCATGCGCGTCCTGGTCACCGGCGGAGCCGGCTTCATCGGCTCCCACCTCGCCGACCGCCTCCTGGCCGCGGGCCACGAGGTGCGCGCCTTCGACGCCCTCGACCCGCAGGTGCATCCCGACGGCCCCCCGGCGTATCTCGACGGCGGCGTCGAGCTGATCATCGGCGACGTCCGCGACGCGGATGCCCTCGATCGCGCCCTCGTCGACGTCGACGCGGTCGTCCATCTGGCCGCCGCCGTCGGCGTCGGGCAGTCGATGTACGAGATCCGCCGCTACGTCGACGTCAACAGCGTCGGCTGCGCCGTGCTGCTCGAGCGGCTGCTCGAGCAGCGTGATCGCATCCGGCGACTCGTCGTCGCCTCCTCGATGTCGATCTACGGCGAGGGCCAGTACCGCGATCCCGCGACGGGCGAGTCCGGGCTCGCTCCGGGCCTCCGACCCGAGGCCCAGCTCGCCGAGCGCCGCTGGGAGCTCGAGCGCGACGGATCCGTTCTCGAGCCCGAGCGGACCCGTGAGGACAAGCCGCTCCTGCCGACCTCCGTCTACGCGGTCACCAAGCGCGACCACGAGGAGCTGTGCCTGGCCGTCGGCGAGGCGTACGACGTGCCGACGGCCGCCCTGCGCCTGTTCAACGTGTACGGGCCGCGGCAGGCGCTCGGCAACCCCTACACGGGCGTCGCCGCGATCTTCGGCGGCCGGCTGATCAACGGCCACGCCCCCGTCGCCTTCGAGGACGGCCGCCAGACCCGCGACTTCGTGCACGTGACCGATGTCGCCCGCGCCTTCCACCTCGCCGTCGAGTCGGACGCCGCCGGCCTCGTCACGAACGTCTGCACGGGCCACCCGGCCAGCGTCGTCGACATCGCACGCGGCCTCGCCGCCGGACTCGGCACCGACATCGAGCCGGAGGTCGTCGGCCGCTACCGCGCAGGCGACATCCGCCACTGCATCGGCGATCCGGCCCGCGCCCGTGACGCGCTCGGGTTCGCGGCGGAGGTCGAGCTGTCCGAGGGCCTCGCCGATCTCGCCGGCTGGATGGCGGAGCAGAAGGCCGAGGACCGCGTCGACCAGGCCATGGCCGAGCTGCGCCGGAGGGGCCTCGAGCGGTGAGCACGCGGCTCGCCGTCGCCATCGTCGCGCACGGCAACCGCGAGCTGGCCCTGCAGGCCCTCGCCTCGCTGGCCGGACCCGGAGCCCCGACGCGGCCCTGCTCGCTGCACCTCCTCGACAACGCCTCGGAGGACGGGACGGTGGCGGCGGTGCGGTCCGCCCATCCTGATGTCGACGTCGTCGCGCAGCCGTTCCGCGACGGCTTCGGCGCGAACCACAACCGCCTCCTCGAGCGTGCCGACGCCGACTACCACCTGATCCTCAACGACGACGCCATCGTCGAGCCAGGCGCCCTCGACCGTCTCGCGCGGCACCTCGACGATCACCCCGAGGTCGCCGTCGCCGCACCGCTCGTGACCTACCCCGACGGCCGATCCCAGGCCACCGCCTTCCGCTTCCCCGACCCCTCGACCTGCCTGCGCTCCCTGGCCACGCTCGGCCAGTACGGCGTCGAACAGCGTGTCGCCACGGGCTGGGGCGCCGTCGAATGGGCCAGCGGCTGCGCGCTGCTCGTGCGCCGTGCCGCGCTGGCGGAGACCGGCTCCTTCGATCCGGGCTTCTACATGTTCTCCGAGGAGACGGACCTGCAGCGACGCCTCGCCGACCGCGGCTGGCGCACGCACCTCGTCAGGGACGCCGTCGTACGCCATCACGTCCGCGCCTCGAGCGGGGCCGATCCGGCTCCCCGCATCGTCGAGTTCTGGCGCAGCCGCCGCCGCTACTGGGCCAAGCACCATCCGCGAACCGGGGGAGACGCCGCGCGGCTCGCCCTCGGCGGGCAGTACGCGGCGCTCGCCGGCCTCGCACGGCTGCCCGGGCCGCTGCGACGCCTCGCCCCGGGGTTGCCCGCCGCGGAGCTCGACCTGCACGTCCGGAACGCCGTCCACGGCCCGACCGGCCCCGGCCTGCGTGAGCGCGCCGACGCGTGGAACGCGGCGCACGGGGTCCACCGGTGAGGGACGCGGCGCAACTCGCAGTCGATGCGCCCGGGCCCGGGGCGGCGCGCGCCGCCGCCGTACTCGCGGACCTGCTCGCCTCGTCCGGCATCGCGATCCGCCGCACGGGCAGCGCGGTCCTCGCCTGGCCGAACGCCGAGCTGCCGCTCTCCCTCGATGCGTGGGAGGCGGAGCGCCCGCTCGGCGACGATCCGCTCGCCTTCGCGTTCCGCGGCCTGCACGGAGGCCTCGT
The DNA here is from genome assembly GCA_049433345.1 of Gaiellales bacterium. Taxonomy (GTDB): domain Bacteria; phylum Actinomycetota; class Thermoleophilia; order Gaiellales; family F1-60-MAGs149; genus F1-60-MAGs149. Next base: position 6,257 of record JBMTER010000030.1, read on the forward strand.
GCGCGACAGCTGGGCGACGCCGGTCGACGACGTCCGCCAGCGCGTCGCGGAGTGGGCGCGAAGCGAGCGGCTGCGCATCGCTCCGGCCTGGCCGGGCGACGCCACCTGCGCCGTCGCGCTCGTCCACGAGGCCCTCGCGCCACGGCGGCCGCGCGCCGGGCTGCGCGGCGCGCTCGGTCGACGCCGCGCGGACGATCCGCTGCTCGCGTACCGGCGCGTCGCCGAGGCCGAACGGGCCGTCGGGGCCGCCGGTGCGGTGCGCTCGGCAGACCTGCTGACCCCCGAGGAGCAGGCGCACGTGCATGCGCTCGGCCTCGATCTCGCCGCCGGCGCCAACGTCCGCATCGCCAGCCGCCCCGGCTTCGGACGCGGCACCGCGTTCCCGACCCGGGGCTACGACCGCGCCGCCGAGCGCGTCGACTCGTGGGCCGAGCTGCCGCTCCTCGGGGCCGAGCCGGGCCCCGGGCTCGCGGTGCTCCTCGAACGCGGCGGGGCGGCGGCGCTCGCGCTGCCGATCGCCGCCTTCGATGGCGACGGCGGCGCCGACGCCGCGGCGGCATACGCCGCCGACCTCGAGCGGCTGCGCGCCCTCGGCGCGTGGCTGACCACGCCCGAGGCCCTCGCCGCGCACCTGTACGCGGGCTAGCCCTGCTCGAGCGGAGCCATCGTGAGGCCGCGCTCGTCGAGCTGCTCGTGGTAGAGCTCGGCCAGCTCGCGGTGACCCGTCCACACGATGGCGCGGCCGGTCGCGTGGATGCGGTTGGCCATCGCCATCCCCCGCGCGTAGTCGACTCCCGGGATCACGGCGGCGAGTGCGCGGGCCACGCCCTCGAAGGTGTTGTGGTCGTCGTTGAGGACGATCACGCGCCAGCGCGGGCCGAGATCCGCGCCGCCGCCCGCACGCCGTCGCTCGACGACGCCCGGGGCGGTGCTCACGCGCGCTCCCCGCTGTCGCCGAGCGTCGCCACGAGGGCCTCGGCGACGACCCGCATCGGCTTGCCGGTCTTCTGGCTCGCCGCGCGAATCCGCCGGAACGCCTCCGCCTCGTCGATGCCGTCCTGTCGCATCAGGATGCCCTTCGCGCGCTCCACCGCCTTGCGCGACGCGAGTGCCTCCGCGAGGTCCGCGGTCTCCGCACGCAGCGCCGCGAGCTCCTCGAAACGCGCGCGCGCCGTGTCGATGGCCGGCAGCAGATCGACCTCCCTGAACGGCTTCACCAGGTAGCCGAAGGCGCCCGCCTCGGAGGCGCGAGCCACGAGGTCGGCCTCGGCGTACGCCGTCAGCATCACGATCGGCACGGGCCGCGCCCGGCTGATCTCCCGCGCCGCCTCGATGCCGTCCAGGTGCGGCATGCGCACGTCCATCACGATCAGGTCCGGAGCGTGCTCCGCGGCGAGTGCCACGGCCTCCTGGCCGTCGCGGGCCTCCGCCACCACCTCGTGCCCGGCGCGCTCGAGGAGCGCGCGCACGTCGAGGCGGATGATCGTCTCGTCCTCCGCGATCAGGACCCTCACGCCGCCCCCCAGACGAGCCGCGCGCGCAGGCCGGGCCCGGCATCCTCGAGCACCAGCTCGCCGCGCAGCTGGTCGGCCGTCAGCGCGCGGGCGATCTTGAGGCCGAGCGAGCACTCCGGGTCGAAGTCGACGGGCAGGCCCGGACCCGCGTCCTGCACGACCAGCTCGATCCGGCCCGCGGCGGCGCCGAGGCGCACGGCGACGTCGCCACCACCGTGCTCGAGCGCGTTGGCGTACAGCTCGGAGAAGACCAGCGCCACCGCGGTCGCCTCGTCGCCCGGCACCATCGCGTGAGCGAGGTCCTGCTCTGCGGGCAGGGCGCCGAGGCCGTGCCCGAGCATCCCGGCGACGCGGCGGATCAGGTCGGCGAGGTCGACGTCGCCCTCGCGGCTCGCGGTCAGGAGGTCATGCACCTCGGCGATCGAGAGGATGCGATCGACGGACTCGTCGAGGGCGCGCTGCGGATCGGGTCCCGCCGCGCGCAGCCGCAGCAGCGACGCCACGGTCTGGAGGTTGTTCTTGACGCGGTGGTGGATCTCCTGGGCGACGATGCCGCGCATCACGCCGCGGCTCGACTCGACCGCGGCGGCCGCCTGGTTGGCGACGCTGCCGAGCAGCATCCGCTCCTCCGGCGTGAAGGGCCGCCGCCCCGGCGTCGTCGCCACCAGCGCCCCCAGTCGGCGCGCCTTCCACAGCAGCGGCACGGCGAGGACGCCCGGCTCGTCGACGGGCGCCCGCGCGCCGAGGGCTGCGAGCTCCGCGTCGCCGGGCCCCGCCGACGACGATCGGCGCGCGACGGCCTCCTGATCGTCGGGGCCGTCCACGACGAGCGCGCAGACCTCCGCGTGAGCCGCGCGCTCCGCGGCCTCCGCGATATGCGCGAGCGCCTCCTCCAGGTAGAGCGACTCGGCGACGGCCTGCGAGATGCTGCCGAGCGCCTCGAGCTCCGCGACGCGCCGCTGCGAGCGCTCGTACAGGCGCGCGTTCTCGATCGCCTGCGCGACCTGGCGCGCGATCGTCTCGAGCAGCTCGATCTCGTCCGGGTGGTACTCGCGCGGCGCGACGGTGCGCACGTTCATGGCGCCGGCGAGCCGCTCGCGCCGATCGAGGATCGGCACGGCGAGCAGGCTCTGGAAGCGCCGCTCCGGAAGGTTCGGGAACTCCTTGAAGCGCGGGTCGAGATGGGCGTCCGCGGCGATCGCCACCGGCTCGCGGGTCGCCGCCGCCCAGCCCGTCAGCCCCTCGCCGACCTGCATGCGGGGCGGTCCCGCGGTGGCCTCCACGTGCGTGCCGTGCACGGCCTGCAGAACGAGGTCATGCGACGGCTCGTCGTAGGCGTAGACGAAGCAGGCGTCCGTCCCGAACGCGCGGGCCACCGCCACCGCAACCGCGTCCGTCACCTCGGCGAGGTCGAGCGAGCTCGTCACCGCGCCGACCGTCTCGGACAGGAGGCCGAGATGCCGGGCGGCGCGCTCGGCGGGGTCGAGGGCGGGCTCGCGCATGGGACGCGGCGACCGTAGCACGGCCCGTTGGCCGGACCGGCGGGGCCTCAGGCCGCGAGCGGCACGTCGTCCGCCGCCGAACGGCCGGCAGTGGCCGTCGGCAGGTACGGACGCCAGACGGCGGGGATCGTGGCGGTGCCGAGCGTCAGGTACAGGTCCGGATGGGGGGCGCGCGGCGCGCGCCCCAGCGGCATGCCGGCCTCGTGCGGCAGGCGATCGCCCTTCCGCAGGTTGCAGGGCGCGCAGGCTGTGACGACGTTCTCCCAGGACGAGGCGCCGCCCCGCGAGCGCGGCACCACGTGATCGAGAGTCAGGCGCACACCGCTGCCGCAGTACTGGCAGCAGTGGCCATCCCGCGCGAAGAGCGCGCGGCGGGTGATCCTCCGCGATGGGAAGCGCGGCACCTTGACGTAGCTGACGAGGCGGATCACGAGCGGGTGCGGCAGTCGCGTCGACGGCGATCGGATCGCCCGTTCCGGATGCGCCTCGAGCACCTCGGCCTTGCCGGACAGGATCAGGCTGCACGCGCGCCAGACGCTGGTCACGTTGAGCGGCTCGTACGTCGCGTTGAGCACGAGCACGGTGCCGGCCATCTCCCGGCCGAGGGTAGCAGGCGCCCTCAGCGCAGCGCGATCGCGATCGCCTGCTCCTCCTCCGGCGTCAGCGCGATCGAACCGGCCGCGCCCCGCAGGACGTCCTTCACGAAGATGCTCGTCGTCGCGCCCGCGTGAACGGCGCTGATCACGATCCCGGAGCCGTTGCGGTCCAGCAGGGCGAGGGAGCTCGAGCGACGCCCCTCGTCGTCGGCCGTCGCGTCGTAGCGGACGATCGCGCGGCGCCGCAGCAGCACGTCGAGCTGGCCGAGCGCGGAGACGACCTCGTGCCGCAGCTTCGCACCATCGTCCTCGAGGCGCTCCATCCGCGCCTGCATGCCGACGGCGAACTCGACCAGGTCGACGGGCTCGCCGTCGAGCAGGGCCTGCTCGGCGCGGCGCAGGCGCCCCGCCCAGCGCGCCGTGCGCAGCGCGAGGACGAGTGCGGCGAGGGCCAGGACGACGCCGGCGGCGCCAACGGCGAGCGCGACGGCCGTTTCGCTCTCGACGGTCACCCGACCGCCGTCCCTAGGCGGGCTTGAGCCGGAACTGGATCTCGTAGACGCCGATGTTGTTGTCGACGTTCTCCTCGCCCGGCACCTTCTCCACCGTCACCTTGGCGGTGACGACGTCGTCGAAGACGATGTCGGAGAGGCCGAACGGGATCTCGACGGTGCCCTCGGCACCCGGGTCGAGGGTGGTGATCTCCCCGGTCGGGAGCGTGCGGTCGTCCATCCCCTTCGCGCGCAGCGTCACGTTGATCTTGATCGCGACCTCGGTGGCGTCACCCGAGTTCTGGACGGTGACGGCGAACGCCATGTTGTTCGCGCTGTCGACCTCGTTCACGATCGAGGGGTCGAGCTGGCTGTCGCCGGGCGCGAAGACGGTCGAGATCAGCGTCGTGCCGTGCAGCTGGCCGTCGGCGGTGCCGCCGGCCGTGCCGTCCTCGCCCCCGTCGTTGACGGGCACGCCGCCGAGCAGCGCGTTGAGGATCGACTGCATCCGCTGCGGCGCCGCGAACTCGATCAGCTTCGGGTCGACGAACTGCGAGTTCTCGACGGTGGCGTTGATGGAGCGCTCGGCGAGCGCCCCCTTGACCGGATCCTGATAGGAGTCGGTGTAGACGACGTCGGACGCGATCAGCCGCTGGAAGGTGGCGGCGACGGCCGCGGCCTGCTCGAGCGGCACCTGTCCCGTCGTGCCGGCCGCGTCGAAGGCGGCCCGGAGCGCCTTCTGGGTGCCCTGCAGGCCGCTGACGCGGTACTGCATCGACTGGACGAGGAACGGCTGATAGGCCTTCGTGCCGTCCGGGGCCTCGATGGTCTGCGCATTGCGCGCCGCCTGCTGCTGCGCCTGGATCTGCCGGTCGAGGGCCTGGTTGAGCCCGTCGGGCGTCTGCCCGGCGGTGAGGATCGCCGCCGAGAACTCGGAGCCGACGGTGGCGGATGCCTTGGCGACCTCGTTGGCCTGCTGCACGTAGCCCTGGTAGGTGGAGACCTCGCGATCGCGCTGGCAGCGCTGCACGAGGAAGTAGCCCGCCACGAGGACGATCAGGATCCCGACGGCCAGGACGAGCAGGCGCTGCGGGCCCTTGCCTCGCTGGCCGCTCGGCATCGACGCGCGGCGTCGCGTATCTCGCTCCGGCGGGGCCTCGTCGTGCTCGTCGTCGAAGAAGGAGAGGAATGCGGCCATGGGTGGCGTACGGAAAGCCGTGCGGGAATCCCGTTTCGCCACATTATCACCCGCTCCTGCGCGGAACGGCCGCTTCCCGGTATGAGCGTGCGCCCGCTCCGCAGCGCGCCGCATGGGGTTCCACCGCTCTTCCCCGAGGGCGTCGTCGCCGAGCGCTACCGGATCATCGAGACGATCGGCATCGGCGGCAGCGCCACCGTCTTCGAGGCCGAGGACATCGCCACCGGCGACCGCGTCGCGCTCAAGGCGATCCCCGCGGAGGAGAAACTGCGCCGGCGGGCACGGCGCGAGATGCGCGCAGCGGGCTCGCTCGACCACGGGGCGATCGTGCGGCTCCTCGGCAGCGCGGAGGACGACCACTACGTCTTCGTCGCGTTCGAGCTCGTCCGCGGCAGCGACCTCTCGGTGGTGTTGAAGGAGAAGCGGCTCGAGCAGTCCGAGATCCTGCGCGCCGTCGCCGCCGTGTGCGATGCGCTCGAGCACGCGCACGCCCGCGGCGTCGTCCACCGCGACGTCAAGCCGGGCAACATCCTGCTGCGCGAGGACGGCATCCTCAAGCTGACCGACTTCGGCATCGCGCTGATCGACAGCCCTGACGCAACCGTCGACGAGAGCCTGCTCGGCACCCTCTCCTACATGGCGCCGGAACAGGTGCGCGGCCAGCTGCAGACCGCCGCCGTCGACGTCTGGGCGGCCGCACTGGTGGCCTACGAGGCGCTGACGCGGCGCAACCCGTACCGCTCGAAGAGCCCGGTCGAGCTGGCCGAGAAGCACCGCACGCTGCGCCTCTCGCTCGAGACGGACCGGCCGGACCTCCCGCGCGTCGCGACCCGCATGATCGACCGCGCCCTCGACCCCGACGACCAGCGGCGGCCCGTCCCCGGCCAGCTGCGTGACGCGCTGCTGCGCGGCGCGATGGCGCTCGAGCGCGGCGAGCGGGACGACGATCCGTCGGTGCGCGTGCCGGTGCCGCTGCCCGACACCCGCATCAACCTGCGCGAGCGCTGGTTGCGCGCCGTGCCCGATCCCCGCGAGCGGCGAGACGCGGATGGCGAGGAGCGCGAGCCGTCCGAGGCGAAGCGCCGGGCCGGCGCGCTCGCGGAACGCGCCCTGCCCTACTGGCCGTCGGGCCTGACCGCGACCGCAGCCACGCTGCTGCTCGGCGCGATGCCGTTCTACCCGACGGCGTGGCCGCTCGCGATCGGACTGCTGGCCGCCGTCGTCGCCCTGCGGCTGCCACTGCTCGCCGGAGCGCTCGTGCTGGCCGCGGCGCTGCCCCTGCTCGGCAACCTCGCCCTCGGGCTCGTGCCGGCCGCCGCGCTCGGCGCCGCACTGTGGACGGGGCTGATGGCCCGCGACGGGCGGCGGGTGCTCCTGCCCGTGCTCGCGCCCGTCTGCGCGCTCCTGCTCGCGGGCGCCGTCTATCCGCTGGTCGCCGGCACGGCGACCCGGGCCTGGGTGCGCGGCGC
>JBMTER010000031.1:0-12980 GCA_049433345.1 Gaiellales bacterium
CACGGGTCGGCGACACCATCACGCTGCACTGGGCAGCGCAGAACAGCTTCGTGATCGCGGGGGGAGCCGCGGCCGCGAACGGAGGATCCGGGTCGGCGCATGAGGCGCCGGCCGACGACCCTGGGAGGGAAGACGCAAATGCGTGAGCACATGGATCGAAAGGGCTTCCTCGCCCTGTCGGGCGCGACCGGCCTGGCGGCGTTCCTCGCCGCCTGCGGCGGTTCGTCCAGCGACAGCAGCTCCGACGGCGGCGACGCCGCTGCCGACGGCGGTGCGACCGAGGAGGCGGCTGCCGCCGTCGCCTTCGACCCGGCCTCCGAGCCGGGCGGGCCGATCGAGGTCTTCACCTGGGCCGGCTACGACGACGATCCGGAGGCCGGTGCGCCCTGGATGTGGAGCCAGTACTCGGAGGGCGAGTACGGCGCCGACTCTCCGCTGAAGTTCACGTTCCTCGAGGACGACGGGCAGGCCCTGTCGAAGGTGGCCTCGGGCTACAGCCCCGACATCTCCCACCCCTGCATCGCCTACACGGTGCAGTGGAAGGAGGCCGGGCTGATCCAGCCGCTCGACATGAACCTGCTGCCGAACTACGACGGCATTCCGGCCGACATCTCGGCCGGCGCCTACGTCGACGGCCAGCCGTACATGGTGCCGTTCGACGTCGGCTTCTCCTGCCTCACCTATGACGCCGACGCGATCAACTTCGACAACGTCGGCGGCGAGGAGACCTGGCAGATCCTGCTCGACGACACCTACAAGGGGAAGATGGCGATCTTCTCCGACGACGTCGCGATCATCAAGATCGGCCACCTCATCAACGAGGGCCAGAACGGCACCACGAGCAACCCGAACGAGCTCACGACCGAGCAGATCGCGGCTGCCAAGGAGACCGCCCTCAAGGTCAAGCCGAACCTGCGCAACTACTGGACGTCGCAGACCGATACGGTCAACGACTTCATCAACGGCAACCTGCTGGCCACCTACACGTGGCCGGACGGCTACTGGAAGATCAAGAACGATCCCGCCATGGAGGGCCGCAACATCAAGTACATGCGGCCGAAGGAGGGTCGCCTGGCCTGGGTCTGCGGCACCGTGCTGAGCTCGTCCACGGCGCAGCCGGGTCGTGCCACCCTGGCGATGGCGGCCACCAACACGCCGGAGGCCGGCGCGGCGCTGACGGACTACTTCCAGTACGCGTCCGCCCAGCAGAACGGCGTCGAGGCCCTGATCCAGGACACCGCCCTGATCTCGGCCTTCGACATCGACAACCCGGAGGCGTGGCAGAAGCCGAACGCCTGGTTCGAGCAGCCGCTGCCGAACTACCGCGAGTACATCACGGCCGGCCAGGAGGTCAAGGCCTCCTAAGCCGGAGGGCACCGGGGCGGGGCGGCGCGCGCCCCCCCCCCCCCCCCCCCCCCCCGCCTCCCGCCGGGCCCCGCACCATGACCACCGTCGCCGACCAGCAGCCGAAGGTCCCGTCGAAGCGGAGCCGCCGGGAGACCCGTAACGACGGCGGGTCGGCGCTGTCCACGTACGGGCTGCTCGCGCCCACCCTGCTCGTCCTCGCGGCGTTCTTCCTGCTGCCGCTGTACTACATCTTCCTGTTCTCCGTCGCCCTGCGGCGCTTCTCGCCGACGGAGGCCCTCGCGGCGCTCAACGGCGAGGTGAGCGGGTTCTCGGGGGAGCTGTGGGCGAAGCTGGTCGCGTGGGACGTGAATGTCGCGCTGGTCGGCATCGAGTTCACCGCCCCCGCCGTCCTGGTCGGAATCGTGCTGATCGTGCTCCTGGTCCTGACCGTCGCCGGTGCGCGCCTGTCGGAGCACTACGGCGGCTGGATCGTCGGCGTCGCGTTCGCGCTGCTGCTGATGCCGTTCCTGACCATCCCGGCCGGCAACAGCCTGCTGCGCCTGATGCAGTTCACGTCCGAGGGCATCCAGCTCAACCTCTTCTTCAAGTCGGTGTCCATGGCGATGACGTCGTCGGTGATCGCGGTCATCGTCGCGGTGCCCGTCGCCTACTTCCTCGCCTTCTGCGTCCAGAAGTCGAAGTACACCTGGCTGCTGATCGTGATCGCGCCGTTTCTGACCTCGTACCTGCTGCGCGTCTTCGCCTGGAAGGTGATCCTCGGCGATCAGGGCCTGATCAACTCGGGCCTGATGACCATCGGGATCGTCGACGAGCCGCTCACGTTCCTGATCTACAGCCAGTTCACGGTGATGGTCGTGCTGACGTACGCGTGGGTGCCGTTCATCTGCCTGCCGATCTTCCTCGCGTTCGAGACGATCGATCGACGCCTGCTCGAGGCCTCGATGGATCTCGGCGCGACGCGCTGGCAGGCGTTCCGGAAGATCACCCTCCCGATCGCCGCCCCGGGCATCGTCGCCGCCTTCCTGTTCGTCTTCATCCCGTCGATCGGCGAGTACGTCACCCCCACCCTCGTCGGCGGTACCAGCGGCACGATGTTCGGCCAGAACCTCGCCAGCCAGTTCGTCGGCGGCAGCTTCAACTGGCAGTACGGCTCGGCGATGGCGCTGTTTCTGATGGGCGTTGTGCTGATCCTCGTCTTCGCGACCTCGCGCTTCCTGCGCGCCGGCGGTGGTGGTGGGCTCTAGATGGCAGCGCGAGACTCCTCCACCTTCGTCCTGATCTCGCCGAACGGCAAGCGCCTGCTGACGCTGTTCTTCGCCTTCTTCCTCGTCTTCCTGTACCTGCCGACGGTCCTGCTCGTGATCTTCTCGTTCAACGACTCGACGGTGGCCGCGTTCCCGCTCGACGGCTTCACGCTCAAGTGGTACGAGTTGTCGTGGAAGACCGGGGAGATCCGCCAGTCGCTCGCCGCGAGCCTCAAGGTCGGGTTCGCCGCCGCCTTCATCGCCACCCTCCTCGCGCTGCTCGGCTCCTACCCGCTGGCGCGCCGGAACGTGCGCTTCCGGCCGGTGATGTCCGCGCTCCTGCTGGTGCCGCTCGTGGTCCCGACCGTGGTCGTCGGCGTCTCGCTCCTGACGATGTTCCAGCGCGGCGCGATCCCGATCGGCCTCGGCCTCATCAGCATCATGATCGGCCACGTCATCATCGCCCTCCCCTTCGCCGTGCTGATCCTGCTGCCCCGCATCGCCTCGATCGACCGCCGCCTGGAGGAGGCCGCCTCCGACCTCGGCGCCAATGGCCTGCAGACGTTCCGCTACGTGCTGTTCCCCCTGATCCTGCCGTCGATCATCTCGGCGTTCCTGATCGCCTTCGTCTTCTCCATCGACGAGGTCGTGATCGCGTCCTTCCTCAGTTCGGATCAGCCGACCTACCCGGTCTACCTCTACTCCGGCCTGAAGTTCCCCGAGAAGACCCAGGCGCTGATCCCGGTGGCGACGGTGATGATCGTGATCAGCTTCCTGATCGCCTTCGGCGCGGAGGCCATCCGCCGCTACGGCGATCGCAAGTTGGAGGGCCGCTGACCATGCGGCTCACGATCGCCGTGCTCGCCGCGGTGGTCGTGCTGGGCGGATCCGCGGTCGCCGTCGCGTCGACGACGGACAACGACGAGGGCAGGCGGCAGGCCCGCGCGATCGCCCTGCTCGCCGAGATGGCGAAACCAGACTGTGACGTCGGCTGCACAGCCGGCCTGCGGGCCCAGGAGCGGATCGAAAGCGGGCTCGCGGACGCGGATGCCGGTGCCCCGTAGGATGGGCGCGGGAGTGGACTACGAACACGGACGTCGGTCCGACGCACGGGCCGACAGGGAGGGATGACCATGCGACACCTCGACCGGAAGGGCTTCCTCGCCCTCAGCGGCACCACCAGCCTGGCGGCCTTTCTCGCCGCCTGCGGCGGCTCGTCGTCGGATTCGTCCGACAGCGGCTCCGAGGCCGCGGCCGACGCGACGACCGCGGCGGCCGCCCCGAAGGCCGACCCGGCCACCGAGCCCGGCGGCCCGATCGAGATCTTCACCTGGGCGGGCTACGACGACGATCCGGAGGCGGGAGCCCCGTGGATGTGGAGCCAGTACGCCGAGGGCGAGTACGGCAGCGACTCGCCGCTCCAGTTCACCTTCCTGGATGACGACACGCAGGCCCTCTCGAAGGTCGCCTCGGGCTACGCGCCCGACGTCATCCACCCCTGCGTGATGTGGATCAACCAGTGGAAGGACGGCGGCATGATCCAGCCGCTGGATCTCTCCTTCTTCCCCGACATCGACGGCATTCCCCCTGCGGTCCGCGCCGGCGGCGAGATCGACGGCCAGACGTGGTTCATGCCGTTCGACGTCGGGTTCACGTCGCTGACCTACGACGCGGACGCGATCGACTTCGACGAGGTCGGTGGCGAGGAGACGTGGCAGATCCTGCTCGACGAGCGCTACAAGGGCAAGTTCTCGTTCTTCGGAGACCCGACCGCCATCATCGGCTACTCGCACCTGATGAACGAGGGCGCGGTCGATCCCTCGGTGCTCAACACCGAGCAGATCGCCGCGGCCAAGGAGACGGCGCTCAAGTGGAAGCCGAACCTGCGGAACTTCTGGACCTCGCAGACGGACACGGTCAACGACTTCGTCAACGGCAACCTGCTGGCCACCTACACGTGGCCGGACGGGTACTGGCGGATCAAGAACCACCCGAAGATGAAGGGCCGCAACATCAAGTACATGCAGCCCAAGGAGGGGCGCGGTGCCTGGGTCTGCGGCATGGTCCTCGGTGCGACCACCAGCCAGCCGGGCCGCGCCCAGCTGGCGATGGCCTCGGCGAACACGCCGGAGGCGGCCGCCGCGCTGACCGATTACTTCCAGTACGCGTCGGCCCAGAAGGAGGGCGTGATCGACCTGATCCAGGACAAGGAGCTGATCGCGGCCTTCGAGATCGACAACCCGGCCGCGTGGGAGGCCCCCAACACCTGGTTCGAGCATCCGATCCCGAACTACCGCGAGGTGATCGCGGCGGGCGAGGAGGTCAAGGCGGCGTAGCCGCTCGCGCGCGGGGCCCCGTCCGCCGGAAGGCGGGCGGGGCCCTTCGCGTTTCCGGGCGCCCCGCTGTCGGTCCTCAGCCCACGTCGCGCAGGAACGACAGGGGCCTCTCGCCGCGCAGGATGCGGGCCACGTCCTCTGCGGCGTCGTCGAATGAGCGCCGATCGGCCTCGGCCGAGTACCAGGCCGCGTGCGGCTGCAGGATCGTGTGCGGCCAGTCGCGCTCAGGGGCATCCGGCGGCGCCGGCTCCACGGGCAGCGCGTCGAGGGCGGCGCCGGCGATCACGCCGTCGCGCAACGCGGCCCCGAGCGCGTCATGGTCGATGAGGGCGGCGCGGGCCGTGTTGACGAGGTAGGCGTCGCGACGCATGGTCGCCAGCGCTGCGGCGTCGATCATGCCGCGCGTACGCTCCGTCACCGACGTCATCAGGGACACCACGTCACTCGAGGCGAGCAGTTCGTCGATCGGGACGAGGCGACCACCCGCGGCGGCCACCTCGTCGACCGAGGCGTGCTCGGAGGCGACCAGCACCTCCATCCCGAGCGCGGCGCCACGGCGGATCACGCCGCGGCCGATCGACCCGAAGCCGATCACGCCGAGCACGGCGCCCGTGACGGGCCGCGGCGGCTGCGGGTACGGCCACCAGACGCCGTCGCGGACGAGGCGGTCGAGCGCCACGATGCCGCGCAGGCAGGCGATCGCGAGACCGATCGTGTGGTCGGCGACCTCGTCGTCGCAGAAGTGGGTGACGCGGCAGCACCAGACGCCGTGCGCGGCGAGGCCATCGACGTCGAGATGGTCGAACCCGGTCGAACAGGTCGCCACGGCGCGGAGGTTCGGGGCCTGCTCGAGCACCGACGCCTCGACGGGGCGCCCCGGATAGGTCAGCACCGCGCCGACGTCGTCGCCGGCGATCTCCGAGGCGAACACCACCTCTGCTCCGGCCGATGCGAGGATCGCGTTGGCACGGTCCAGGGGCCACGTGTCGTCGACGCATACCACTCTCATGGGCCCTCCACCTCCCGGATCAGTCCCGTGGGGCGCTCGCCGCGCAGGAAGCGCGCGACATCGTCGATCTGCCGCGTGTACGGCGCGAGGCTCGCCTCGGGCGAGTACCAGGCCGCGTGGGGCTGCAGGATCAGGTTGGGCCACTCGAGCGCCGGCTCGTCCGCCGGTGGCGGCTCGACGGGCAGGACGTCGAGGGCGGCGCCCGCGATCGAGCCATCGCGCAGGGCGATGCCCAGCGCGTCGTGATCGACGAGACCGGCGCGGGCGCAGTTGACGAGGTAGGCGTCGGGGCGCATGCGGATTAGGGCGTCGGCGTCGATCAGGTGTCGCGTCCCCTCGAGGAGCGGCGCGTGCAGGGTGACGACGTCGCTCGTGGCGAGCAGCTCCTCGAGGGAGACCGGGCTCACGCCGGCGGCGTCGACCTCGTCGTCCGGCACGAAGGCGTCGGCGGCCTGCACGCGCATGCCGTTGGCGAGCGCGAGCTCGGCCACGAGCCGCCCGATCCGGCCGAAGCCGACGATCCCGAGCAGGCTGCCTCGCACCCGACGCGGCTCGCGTGGATAGGGCCACCAGCCGCCCGCGCGCACGTGCCCGTCCAGACGATGGATGCCGCGCAGGAGGCCCGCGGCAAGCGCGATCGCGTGCTCGGCGACCTCCTCGTCGCAGTAGCCGCTGACGTGCAGGCAGGCCACGCCGGCTGCGCTGAGGGCGTCGACGTCGACGTTGTCGTAGCCGGTCGAGCAGGTGCCTGCGAGGCGCAGGTTGGGGCACCGTCCGAGCACGTCCACCCGTACCTCCTGCTCGGGTGCGGCGAGCACCGCGACGACGTCGTCGCCCTCGGCCCGGTCCGCCTTCTCGACGACGACGTCGAGGCCGGCGAGGGTCGCTTCGACGCCGTCGAGCGGCCAGAGGGGGTCGAGCAGGACGACGCGGCGACTCACGCCGTCTCCCCCGCTCCGAGCACCGCGTCGACGCGGTCGACGAGGGCGAGGTCGAGCGCGGAGATCCCCGCCGGCCGGTGCGTGCGGACGCCGATGCGCACGCGGCCGACGCGCTGCTCGAGGTCCGGATGATGGTCGAGGTCGTCCGCCGCGGCCACGATCGCGTCGAGGACGGTGCGGGCCGCGCCCCACGAGCCGCAGTCGTGCTCGCGCACGAGACGCCCGTCGACCAGCGCCCAGCCCGGGCGCGCGCACAAGGCGCGAGCCACGTCGGAGTAGGTGAGCGGGGTGCGGTCGGCCATGGTCGGTGCGGGTGGACGCGGTCCCTGCGACGCGCGCTCCACGTAGACTAGGCCCCACACACCGGATCCGGGAGGGCACGTGGCGAGCAAATGGCTCGAGGTGGGCAGGTACGGGCAGAGCGTCTGGTACGACAACGTCGCGCGCCCGGCCGTGCAGACGGGCCTCTTGGCCCGGATCATCGAGGAGGACGGCGTCACCGGCGGCACCTCGAACCCGTCGATCTTCGCCAAGAACGTCGAGGAGTCCGGCCTCTACGACGACGCGATCCGTGCCGTTCCCGCCGACGCCAGCGCCGCCGAGGCCTTCCAGCCCCTCTGGATCGAGGACATCCAGGCGGCGTGCGACGTCCTGCGCGGCGTCTGGGATCGGACCGGTGGAGCCGACGGCTACGTCTCGATCGAGGTCGAGGCCGACCTCGCCTTCGACGCGCCCGGCACGGTCACCCGCGCCCACGAGCTCCACGCCGCGGTCGATCGCCCCAACGTGATGATCAAGGTGCCCGGCACCCGCGCCGGGATCGACTCGTTCCGGCGGCTGACGCGCGACGGGCTGAGCATCAACGTGACGCTGCTCTTCGCCGTGGAGCGCTACCTGGAGATCGCCGAGGCGTACGTGGACGGCATCGCCGAGCGCCACGCCGCGGGCGAGCCGCTCGACGGGATCCGGTCGGTGGCGAGCTTCTTCGTGTCGCGCATCGACACCAAGGTCGACGCGCTCCTGCCCGACGGCTCCGAGCTGCGCGGCAAGGCCGCGGTGGCCAACGCGAAGATCGCCTACGCGGACGTCTACCAGCGCGTCTTCGAGGGAGCGCGCTGGGCGCCGCTCGAGGCCGCCGGAGCGCACCGCCAGCGCCCGCTGTGGGCCTCCACGAGCACGAAGAACCCCTCCTACTCCCCCACGATCTACGTCGACGACCTGATCGGGCCGGATACGGTCAACACCGTGCCCGACGCCACGCTCGAGGCGTTCCGTACGCAGGGCAACCCGGGCTCGAACCTCACGGATGGGCTCGACGAGGCGCGCGCCGTGATGGCGGGCGTCGCCGACGCCGGCATCGACTTCGCCGCGGTCACCGCCGAGCTGGAGGACGAGGGCGTCCGCCAGTTCGCCGACGCGTACGCCGGGATGCTCGAGGCGATCCAGAACCGGCGCGCCGCCGTCGGCGGCTAGGACCCGGGCAGGATCCGCCGGAGGAAGCCCGGCAGCCACCAGTTCGCATCGCCGAGCAGCACCATCGTGCTCGGCACCAGCATCAGCCTCACGATCGTCGCGTCGACGAGCACGGCGGTGGCGAGCCCGATCCCGAACATCTTCACGATCACGCTGTCCTGCAGAACGAACGAGAGGAAGACCGTGATCATGATCAGCGCGGCCGCGGTGATCACGCGCGCGGTGTGCGAGAGCCCCACCTCGACGCTGCGCAGGGTCGTCGCGCCCCGCAGGTGCTCCTCGCGGATGCGGCTGATCAGGAAGACCTCGTAGTCCATCGACAGCCCGAAGAGGATCGCGAACATCATCATCGGCACGTAGGCCTCGATCATCACGGTCTGCTCGAGGCCGATCAGGCTCGCGCCCCAGCCCCACTGGAAGATCGCGACGATCGCGCCGTAGGCGGCGCCGATCGAGAGCGCGTTCATCACCGCGGCTTTGAGCGGCACCAGGACGGACCGGAACTCCACCATCAGCAGCAGGAACGAGAGCGCGATCACGGCGCCGATGAAGATCGGCAACCGCTGCGCGATCCGGTCGGACAGGTTGAGCAGGCCGGCGGTGACGCCGGTGGCGTAGACCCGCACGTCCGTGCCCGTCACGCGCTGCACGTCGGCGGGCAGCCGCTGGACGAGTCGCTGCGTGCGCTCATCGGTCGGCGCGGACTTCGGCGTCACGCTGAGCACCACCACGCGCTCCTTCTTCGACACGGCGGGCGGCGCGACGACCTCGACATCGGGGTCGCGGGCGAGGGCCTCGGCGACGCGCTTGGCGCCCGCGGCGTCCGCGTACGGGTGCAGCACGACCTCGACGGGCCCGTTGAAGCCGGGCCCGAAGGCCTTGGCCAGCTGGTCGTAGGCGACGCGCGTGGTCGAGCCCGGCGGGTCGGAGCCGGCGTCGACCTGCCCGAGGCGCATCTGCGCGAGCGGGACCGTCAGGACGGCCAGGATCGCGATCGCCAGCAGCAGGAACGGCACGGGATGCGAGCCGACAAGCCGCGCCCAGCGGCCCCAGATGCCGCCCCCGATCTCGCCGTCGCCCGCGGCCGCCTGCGCTGGCGCCACGCGGTCGCGCTTGCGGATCACCCGCCGGCCCATCACGGCCAGGAGTGCGGGTTGCAGGGTCAGGGCGGAGAGGATCGCGGTCAGGACGGCGACGGACGCCGTCACGCCGAGCATCGTCACGAAGGGGATCTGCGCGGTGGCGAGACCGAGCAAGGCGATCGCCACCGTCAGGCCCGCGACGAGGACGGCGCGGCCTGCCGTGCCCATCGATTCACGGATCGCCTGCAACGGTTCGAGGCCGCGCAGGAGGTTCTCGCGCTGGCGGTTGACCAGGAAGACGGCGTAGTCGATGCCGACCCCGAGGCCGATCATCGTGGCCAGGATCGGGCCGACCGATGAGATCTGCAGGAACGACGACAGCAGCTTGATCGTGGCGATCCCGAGGAGCAGACCCGCGACGGCGCTGAGGAGCGGCGACACCATCGCCAGCGCCGTGCCGAACGCGACGAGCAGGATGATCGTCGCGGCGACCAGGCCGAGCGCATCCGAGATGTCCGTTCCGGTGGTCTCCTCCTCCGCGGCCGGCGTGCCCGCGTAGGCGACCCGCACTCCCTCGACGGCGCGCAGGGGGCGCATCGCGTCCTGCAGGTGCCGGTACGTGGCGGGTCGGACCTCCTCCGCGGACAGGTCGTAGGTGAGCCCGATGATGGCGGTCGAGGCGTCTTCCGAGATCAGGCCGCCCGGCTCGTACGGGCTCTGCACCGCGGCCATCCGGGGCAGCGTGCGCGCATCCTTGACGGCGCGCTCGACGGCGCGACGGACGCGCGCTTCGCGCACCACGCCCGGCTTGCCGTAGACCACCACCTGACCGCTCAGGCCCGTGCCCGTCGGGAACGCGCGGTTGGCGAGGTCGGCGCCCTCCTGGGCGCTCGTGCCGGGAACCGTCAGGTTCGCGTTCGAGCGACCGCCGGCGAGGATCCCCGCCGCCCCGACCCCGGCGAGCAGGACGATCCAGAGCACGATCACGATCCACCTGCGCCGTCCGCACCACCCGCCGATCCGACTGACCACCCGTTTCCTCCTCGCCGGCAGTCTACCGGCCGTCCCGTGCCGCGCCGGGGCGCCTAGACTGCCCTCGACGAGCCCGGGAGGAGACAGGCATGGCGCTGTTCGAGGTCCGCAAGATCGCGGTCTACACCGAGGAGATCCACCACGACTTCGGACCGCCGCCGGCGGCACCCGTGTTCAAGGGCGCGGCGATGGCGGTCGTCACGAACCCGTACGTCGGCTCGTACGTCGAGGACCTCTCCCCCGCCTTCGACGAGCTGGCGGAGCTCGGCGAGCGGCTCGGCCGGATCCTCGTGGAGCACCTCGGCGGCGACGCCGCGAAGATCGAGGGCTACGGCAAGGGCGCGATCGTCGGCGGCCGTGGCGAGATCGAGCACGGTGCGATGTGGCACATCCCGGGCGGCGGCGGGATGCGGACCGCCATCGGCGGCGGCACGTCGATCGTGCCGTCCACCAAGAAGGTCGGCGGCATCGGAGCCCGCATCGACATCCCCCTCACGCATATCGAGTGGTCCTACGTCGGCAGCCACTACGACGCGATCGAGGTCGGCGTGCCCGACGGCCCACGCGACGACGAGATGGTGCTGATCCTCGCGATGGCCACCGCGGGCCGCGTCCACGCGCGCCTGGCCCGCGGCTTCACGCTCGAGGATCGTGGCAAGCCCGGGGTGCCGGCATGAGGATCGCCTTCATCGGACTCGGACGGATGGGCTTGCACCTCGCCGGCCATCTGGCGTCGGCGGGCCACGAGCTCGCCGTCTACGACATCGATCCCGACGCAACGGCGCGCTGGGCCGCCGAGCACCACGGCCGCGCGGCCGCATCCGTCGACGACGCCGTGGCGGGCGCGGAGGCCATCTGCTCATCGGTACCGGCCGACCCGCAGCTCAGGGCCGTCTGGGACGAGGCGCGGGACGCGCTGGCCGACGGCGCCGTCTGGATCGACCACTCCACCACGTCGGCCGAGATCGCCCGCGCCCTCGCCGCCGAGGCGACCGCGCGGGGCTGCGCCTTCGTCGACGCGCCCGTCTCGGGCGGGACCGTCGGTGCCGAGCACGGGAAGCTGGCGGTGATGGCCGGCGGCGAGCCCGAGGCCTGGGCGGTGGCCGAGTCGGTCGTGTCGGCCTACGCGGCGCGCGCCACCCTGATCGGCCCGCCCGGAGCCGGCCAGTTGACGAAGATGGCCAACCAGATCTGCGTCCTCGGCGTCGGCCAGGCGCTCGCCGAGGGCCTGGCCTTCGCCGAAGCGGAGGGCCTCGACCCGCGCCGCGTGCTGGAGGTGATGCTGACCGGCTCCTCGACGTCGTGGATGATGGAGAACCGGGCCGAGCTGATGATCGACGGGCAGTACGACTACGGGTTCTCGACGACCCTGATGCGCAAGGACATCGGCCTCGTCCTCGAGGAGGCCCGGCGGCTCGACGCCGAGCTTCCGGTCACGGAGCTGACCGCGCGCCTCCTCGACGACTCCGACGCGATGGGCAACGCCGACCGCGACTGGTGCTCGCTGATGGAGCGCCAGCGGGCCAGGTTGCGCTCGTAGCCGGCTCTACGCGGCACACCACCCGCCGTCAGCCGTCAGGAGCGCCCCGTTGACGTCGGAGGCCTCCTCGCAGGCGAGCCAGGAGATCGCCGCCGCGATCTGATCCGGCTGCGCCGGCTGCGGGGGCATCGGCGCGAGCGCGACCCGTGCTCGTTCCATGGCCCACGCCACGGTCGGCGTCGAGGTCGCGCCGATGTTCGTCTCGACCGGGCCGGGCAGCACCGCATTCGATCGGATCCCCTGGGGCCCGTAGTAGAAGGCCACGCTGCGCACCAGCCCGACCAGCGCGTGCTTGGACGTCGCGTAGGCCGTCCCGGCCGCGCCGGCGTGCAGCGAGGCCTCCGATGCCACCGTGACGATCGCGCCTCCGTGATTGCGCTGCATCACCGGGAGAACCGCCCGCGAGAGGCGCATGGCGCCGTTGAGGTTGACGTCCAGTACGCGCTGCCACGTCGCGTCGTCCAACTCGCCGAGCGGGATGAAGTGATCCATGATCCCGGCGACGTTGGCGAGGATGTCGACGCGCGGGCCGGCGTCGCGCACGACCCGGTCGACGTCGTCCTGCGCGGTGATGTCGGCGACGTGCAGCTCGGCGGAGCGATCGACGTCCGCGAGTGCGGCACGGGTGCCGTCGAGGCCGGCGGCGTCGATGTCGCATCCGACGACGTCGGCACCTTCACGGGCGAGGCGGATCGTCGTGGCGCGACCGATGCCGCTACCGGCGCCGGTGACGAGGGCGCGACGCCCCCGATGACGTGTCGAGTCCATGCTTCGGGCCTTTCCTCGGGTCGGGCCCGACGCTAGCCGTCAGACGGGGCTTCCCGTCACCGGGCCGGCCCCCGCCGTGCTGCGGCGGAGCCGCGCAGGACGCCCGGGAACGCGAAGACGGGGGTGTGGGTCGCCCTGCGGCGCCTCACACCCCCGTCCGCGGGGAAGGGGGGGGGGGGGGGGGGGG